>CAMUQM010000255.1 GCA_947095945.1 uncultured Prevotella sp. | reverse complement strand
CTTCCTTACGTTCCTGAATAGCTGTTGGCTTATAAGCCTCTATAAGGTCATTGAGAAGTTTATACACATTCTCAACCTTTGTTGCCATACGAAGTTTCATCACGTAGTCAGCAAAAGTATCATAACCAAGAAGCTGAGCCATCTCTCGGCGAAGATTAATCAAACGCTTGCAAAGTTCAAGATTATTGGTATCATTATCTTTTATACAGAGTGTATTGCGTGCCATATAGAGGTCTTTACGCAATTCACGTTGAGTACTGTACATCATAAATGGACCATAACTGGGGGCATCTAAGGTAAATACCCATCCCTCCAACTCATGTTCTTTTGCTGTTTCCTGTGCCGCTTCACGTGCTGTTTCAGGCAATCCATCAAGCTGATTTTCATCTGTGATATGCAGTGTGTAAGCCTTATTCTCTTTCAATACATTCTGTGAGAACTGCAAGGAAAGCATTGAAGCCTCCTCAGTAAGCTTACGCAAGCGGTCTTTCCCTGCATCATCCAACAGCGCACCACTACGAACAAAACCCTCATAGCTTTTCTCCAACAAACAATTTTCCTCTGGAGTCAGTTCACGATGATGTTCGTAAACATACTTAACACGTTCGAATATTTTTGGATTTAAGCTAATGTCATTACTATGCTTAGTGAGAATTGGACTCATTTTCTGTGCCAACGCATCCATTTCGTCATTTGTCTCAGCACTAAGCATATTAAAGAACACGCTCTCTACACGACTCAGAAGATCATAGTAATGCTTACGCCCTTTAACCTCATCCTCTGGTATGATTGTATTCTCAAAGGTTGGTTCATCAGGGTTATTAATAATCTTCTCAATCTGCTCGTCCTCACGGCGAATACCTTCCATCATTGCTTCTTCATAATCAGCAAGCGTAATACGATCGAAAGGTGCCGTATAATGCGGTGTATCGTAAGGTAGGAAGAAAGGATTTACACGCTCTTTCTTCCCTAAAATATTATCTGTCATTTCTTTTTTTGCTTTCTCTTAATTTAATTTACAAAGATAACTCAAAAAAAGGAAAAACACTATATAAAGAGATGGAATTTAACGCTATTTTGTTTCTATATCATGAATAAAGCGACAAGAATCTACCATTTAAAGTAAGTATAGCTCAAATTTCACCTATAGTTAAGATTGGTATGCCTTACTATTAGTAGTAAATTATTGCAATTTGATAAAACTTTAACAGCATCCTCTCTCATGCGAAAAGTCGTTTAATCACAATCAAATGAGCTTGCAGGCTTTGGTAATTCAATTCTTCTACAACAACAACTTGACCATGACATAGCAATACATTACAAGGCTTTTAGCGCTCAACACCATTGGTGCTTACCAACAACACCACACGTGCTGAGCAACAACACATAGATAGAAAACGCTTTTATCCTCTTAAATCTTCCAACTGTGCGACAGTAATAACTCCTCTACTCATAGTCAATAATCCCTCACTTTGCAAAGCATTGAGCATACGAGAAACATTTAGACGACTTTGATGTAATTCTTGTGCAAGGTCTTCCATCCTTATTCTCAACACCTTACGACCTGCTTGCGTAAGACAACGAAGACGTAGAAAATTAACGAATTGCTGACGAATATCGTTAGGTTGCTTTCGCCAAGGAATATGACTCATTCGCTGTGCTTGCATAGAAATACTATTGAGAAGATTAAGGCGGAATATAAGATAAGAATCAAGCAGACGTAAAACCTCAGACTTATCTAACGAAAGCAGACTACAATCCGTCTGTGCAACAAAATCCTTTGTATAACGTTGCTGTAATCCAAAGAGGTGTTCAGGCTGAATAACAGCAGGAGCAGAAAGTTCTTCTTCTATACGATAACGATAGTTATCAGCATAGCTAACGACACGAAGCGTACCACTCATGAGGAAAAAGAGTTGTGTACATTTATCATCCGTATTTACAAGTGGCTTATTAGCAATCAATTTATGAAAGCCAAACTTTGTTTGCCCCACGATATCTGACAACTCATCCGTACTGATACCGATGAAAAGTGGTAGTTCAAGAAGTTTATCGTAGAGCTGAAGCATAATATAAATAACAAATTATATAGCCACCTTCTCAGCAGAAAACGGCTATATATTTTATTCTACAAACTTTCCTTTCATAGAAGGGCTATACCATACTTGCAAATTACCTTTTGCATCTGAATAGATGAAATAAGCCATCAACTCAGGGTGACGATCAAGCAACTTGCGTGCTTTCTCAATCCCCATCACCATAAATGAAGTGGCATAGGCATCTGCAGTAGCACAGTTCTTCGCTAAGACAGTAGCCGAAAGAAGCGAATGCTGCACTGGATAACCTGTTTTTGGGTCAATCGTATGAGCATATTTCTTTCCACCTTTGTAATAGAAATTACGATAGTTACCACTCGTCGCCATTGCCTTATCTGTGACATTCAGTACGGTTTGAATCTCTTGATTAACCTTCACACTATCATCTGTAGGCTTTGTAACTCCTATCTTCCAAGGCAGACGCTGTTCGCTATTTCCCATCGTAACAATCTCACCACCAATCTCAACCATAAAGTTCTCAATGCCATTACGACGCAAGAAACGAGCTACGATGTCTGAACCATAACCCTTAGCTATAGCAGAACAGTCAAGCATGACACATTTATTCGTCTTCTGAATGGTATTGCCAACAAGCTTTACCTTGTTATATCCAACTATTTGATGCAAACTATCAATCGTCTGCTTAGAAGGATGTTGCCCCGTCTTAAAGCCAAAGCCCCACATATTTACCATAGGAGCAACGGTAATATCAAAAGCCCCATCAGTCTCCTTTGAAATTGATTCGGCGAGTGTAAAGACCTCTCTGAACATCTCATTCACCTTGACAGGCTTATTCTGATTAATCTGTGAAATCAACGAATTAGCTTCAAAAGTTGAGAAAGTCTGATTAACCTTCTTCAATTCTGCTTCTATCTGCGACTGTAGGTCTTCATCGCTTTGATAGGTTATATTATAAACTGTACCAAAGATAAAGCCCTTGTTATGCTGATAAGGCATTGAGTGCTGACAACGAACAATAGCTATTGAACCAATAATCAGTATAAGAAGAAAAGGTACTTGCCAATATAGTTTTTTCTTATTCATATAATGTTTATTAATTAAGAGTTAAAGAGTAAATTAGAATTAGAAG
>CAMUQM010000254.1 GCA_947095945.1 uncultured Prevotella sp. | reverse complement strand
AGATTAGTGTACTTAGACAATGGCACCTGATAGCTATGACGTTGATGCTTCTCACTTCCCTCATCAAGGTCAGAGATGTTATAGTGCAATGCACTGGCAGAGAAAGCAGCCTCATCAAACAATACTCGAAATCCACGACCACTGTTGTCAGTCTGTTGCCACCAACGAATGTCGCTCTTCGTACCTGTCTCCTGTGGACGGATATAAGGGAAGAACTGCTTATCAGCAGTCTGCTCATAGCATCCAATACGCTGAGAAAGCTTACGGTCAGCATAGTTCTCAATAGGTCCACGACCATAGAACACCGACTTATCCATCTCATAAGGCAACTGCATCAGCATACCGAAGCGAGGGAACTGAGGAGCTTTGCTACCTTCTTTAAATTCCATATCCATACTAACATGGAGCGCACCATCCATTGCAACATGATAAACGAGGCACAGCTGTCCACCAACCTCTAGTAAATCATATACCGCAGTGAGGCTATTCATCTTCTTCTCAACCTCTAAAGACTTCAGTGTCATAGTAGGATTCTTCCATACAGACAGACGGTTTTGGAAGTTAGTACCCATATCGTTATCTGTAACAGCACGCCAGAAGTTAGGCTTCAAAGTACCACCATCACCAAGGAAGTTACGACCATCGACCTGATAAGTATTGAGGAAACCAGTCTTACGATCGAAAACAAGAGAGAAGTTATCGCCTACAAAGCGGACAACACCTTCCTTCACGTTGTCAGTTACCTTCATCTTCTTGTACACAACAGGCTCCATCTTAGGCATTGGCTGCCAAGGCTGTACCTCCATCTGCATTTCGGCAACAGTCTGACCAGCTGCCATCAGTGGTTCAGCAGTTTTCAACTTAAAGTCAATATTCAACAACACTTCGCCATCAAACTCCTTACCAGCAATAGGCAATGTGTATTCAACTGTCTGCTGCGGTGCAATATTCAGTTGATCAATTGTACCTTTCTCAACAACCTTACCCTCGTTAACAAGGCTCCACTCCATACAATAGTTGCTAAGATCACGGAAGAAATATTCGTTATGAACAGCAATCTTACCCTGCTTGAGGTCAACAGGACGTGCCCAAATGTTCTGATATTCGTAGGCAACCTCATAAGCATGTGGATTCAACTGACGGTCAGGACCAATCATACCATTACAGTTGAAGTTATTGTCAGATGGATCAGTCTTATTATAGTCACCACCATAAGTGTATTCAGTCTTCACATCAGCTGCATCAGCTGCACGCTCATAGTCTTCCAAAGAGCGAGAAGCATCAAACTTAGGATTGCGATGTAAGCCCTGATCTACAAAGTCCCAATCAAATCCACCTTGGAACTTAGGATACTTACGAACAAGATCCCAATACTCTTTCAGGTTACCACCAGAGTTACCCATCGTATGGTTATACTCGCACTGGATAAGTGGACGGGTATAGTTTGCATTCTTTGAATAATCCTCACAAGCCTTTGGAGAATAATACATTGGGCAGAAGATGTCTGTAGCATAGCCATTCAACTCAGCACGCTCATACTGTACAGGACGGCTCTGATCCTGCAACTTTACCCAGTCGTATGCCTCATCGAAGTTTTTGCTGTAACATGTCTCGTTACCAAGACTCCAGAAAATGATACTTGGGTGATTAAATTTTGTTCCGACATTATGCTGATTGCGCTCCATAATCTGCTTAGCAAAAAGCGGACTACCCGATACAGCATCCTTACTATATCCAAAGCCGTGGCTCTCTTGATTAGCCTCTGCAACGACGTAGAGTCCGTACTCGTCGCAAAGGTCGTACCAAATAGGGTCGTCAGGATAGTGACAAGTACGCACAGCATTGACATTCAGTTTCTTCATCAACTTGATGTCCTGAATCATACGCTCACGTGTCACAACGTAACCACCATCAGGGTCCATCTCATGACGGTTAGCACCCTTGAAGAGAACAGGTTGACCATTAACCAATACCTGCGCATTCTTGATTTCAACCTTACGGAACCCCACCTTGAGTGGGATTGTCTCAACAGCCTTACCAGTCTTGGCATCCTCTACATGAACATAAAGATTATAGAGATAAGGTGTCTCTGCTGTCCACTTCTTTGGGTTTCTTAACTCCATGAAAGCCTTAGCCTGCCCTGCCTTATCAGCTGTAACGACAGTTTTGGCAGCAAGATTATTATCCGCATCTTCTAACACCAAGAAAGCCTTTGTGTTACCAGCCAACTGAAGGTTGATGCTGAGCGTACCGTCCTTGTAATCATTTACAAGGTCAGGAGTAATACGAATATCCTTCAAATGCTGCTTTGCATCACGTGCATAGAGATAGCTATCGCGGGCAACACCACTGAGGCGCCAGAAGTCCTGATCTTCACAATAGCTGCCATCTGACCAACGGAACACCTGAAAAGCAAACTGATTTTCGCCCTTCTTGAGGAACTTTGTTACATCAAACTCTGGTCCAATCTTTGAGTCTTCACTGTAACCTACGAACTTACCGTTCACCCACAGATATACACAAGATGTCACAGAGCCAAAATGAGCAATGACTTGTTTACCGTCCCAGTTGTCTGGTATGCGGATAGTACGACGATAAGAACCTACATGGTTCTCCTTAATAGGAACCTCTGGAGGATTATTCTTGAAATTATCGCGCCATGCAAAACCAATGTTCACATAGACAGGATCGCCATAACCATTCACTTCCCAGATACCCGGAACAGGGAAGGTTTTCCACTGAGAGTCATCGAAATCGGTACGGAAGAAATCTGTTGGACGTTGATCAGCATTCTCAACCCAGTTGAACTTCCAATCTCCATCGAGGGAAAGGTAGTTAGCAGACTGCTTCATATCAAACTTTGTCCCACGCACATTTTCTGTCGGTGCGAAGGCAAAAAAGTCTGTATGCGTTGCAAAACGATTGACAGCATTCACCTGAAGGTCATGCCATTCGGTGAAAGTAGGCTCAACTGTGGTTTTCTGTGCATGAACTGCAGACACAGACATGCCCATCAGCAAAGCCGTTAGAAAAAGCTTTTCCATATTGATGATAAATTAGGTTTCTATCTTTAAGTTCCTCAACTCACAAAAGAGTATATAAAAGGATAACACAACAAAATTAGCAAAAAAACCTGTAATTGTCGATTTATCTCCCGAAAAATATGTATATTTGCTTGGATAATCAGTATAAATAACATTTAT
>CAMUQM010000253.1 GCA_947095945.1 uncultured Prevotella sp. | reverse complement strand
ATACTTTTGCTTTAGATATAACTTTTCATTTCCCTGCTCATACTGCTTTGTTAACACATCACAGAGAAGAAGCCAAATCTTACTATTCTTCTTAGATGCCGAATCAACAAGTAAGCCACGAAGTGTGTTCTCAGCTTTTGTGAGTTCTTTTCCAGCCTTTAACTGATCGCGAACAGTCTGTAGCTGCTTCTTCTGCGCAATGCCTGTAAGTGGAAAGAGCAGACAAATGTAGATTAAAAATATTTTTATAGTCTTCACTTTTTAAAATTTGTTACAAGAGGTTCAAGTTCTTCAGCCTTAATTTTGTCGTTTAATATTGTATAATCCAAATAGAGAGGGCCAACCCAGTCTACCCTATTTCTACGTAGGTCTTTTGCTCTCACACGCTCAAGATAAGTGCGCGCTTCCGCAAAGTACTTTATATACTCATTATCCGAGACGTTTTCTTTCTTCTTTCTTCTTTCAGCTACTATCTCACGTGCCGCCAATCCTACCGTATTCAGACACACACCAATATTATAGGCAACAGGAATACTGCTTGGATCTATTTCATCCGCTTGTTTATAAGCATCGATAGCTTCTTCCCAGCGTTCTGCATGCATAGCAATTTCACCTTTCAAAATCCATGGCACTGAAGAATTAGTATTCTCTTCAAGAATTCTATCAATAAAGTCCTCAATATTGAATTTACGTGTAGGATTTTGATAGAACTTCATTATCCATGAGAAATACGTGTCATTTGTTGGGTCTGTACGGTAAAGACGCTGTATAACTGAAAGATAACGTAACGAATCTTCTTCAGTTATCATCTTACTCTGCATACACTGAGCCTTGATTTCTGCTGCCGCCTGTGCCGTTTCATCATATTGCATGGCTATATCAGCATATTCATCAGCTTTTTGTAGGTCACGTGCCTTTAAATAGTAATAAGCAATATAGTAAGCAGCAACGCCCGACTCATCAATATTATCTTTTACCAATGGAGACTTACGCGCTTTCAGATATAACTTCAAAGCATCAAGTCCCTCGTTTCTCGTATAGCTACCTTTGCTAAAATACTTACCAGCATCTATCAGCATAGGATGCAGAACGGCAAGGCGACTCTTATTTTCCTCCTCAAACTTAGGATTAACTTTCCCCTTTCGATTAGGCATTCTGTCAAATTCATCACTTTTCAATGAATATTCCACACCATCAATAACAGCTTTGAAGATGGCTACAGAATCCCTATCCGAATGTTTCTCAACACGAGAGAAAGCATCTTTTGCAAGGCGGTTAAAAGACTCTGCCTGTTGATATGCTTCTTGTGCCTCTGCGATATTCCAACTTATAAAAATAGAAATAATCAGTATTAGTACTCTTTTCATCAGCTATATTTTAGTAACACAAATTCCCCTCTTATATGAGTTCCCAATAGAACTCATATAAGAGGGGAATACTAAAGACGTTTTACTGCTGAACTCCAGCAATAGCTGCAGCCTCCAATGTCTCAGGAGCCTGCGCACCCTTCACGAAGTAGTAGCAACCATAAAGTGGGTAAGCCCATGAGCTCTTCTGCTCTTTCATTACATCGAGCTGCTTAGCAGTCTCAAGATATGAAATTGCCTTGTTGTAAACATCGTTGAACTGAGCACGTGCAGCTGGTGACAATACACCCTTCACGGATGCAACTCGGTCCTGAGCTTTATAGAACCAGCACTGACCAATAGATGCATTGATAGCTATCTTTGCATTATCATCCTTTACCAGCTCCAAAGCCTTTGAAAGGTAGTCAGCAGCCTTCTCATATTCCTTCTTCTGACTTGCGAACTGACCAAGCATTACCAATGCACCATAGCTATTAGGGTTTTTAGCAAGAGCAGCATTTACAATCTCCTCAGCCTTGTTCTGCATACCAAGTGAGCTATAGATAGATGTCAATGTTGTCAAAACTGCATCACTCTCTGGGTCCTGTGCATAGATACCAGCAAGTTTGTCAGCATAAGCAACTGAATCCTGACGGTTATTAAGCTGTGCACCCATGATAGCAAGTTGCAACTGCTTTGCATCCTTTGCACGCTCCTTGCTGTTTACAGCATATTCAACATACTTCTCAGCTTTCTTATAGTCCTTGTTCTGATAAGCATAATAAGTTGCAAAATAAGCAATCTCGTTCAAGTTATCATCCTTAGACTTATCAAACTTTGAGAACATTGGCTCATCTGCAGAGTCTACATAGCGAGCAAGGTACTTGTAAGCATTTGCATCGTCCTTAGCACCCTGATAGAAGATACCACCATTGATAAGCTGTGCACGAAGTGGATAAAGCTGATCAGCAAGACCTGTGTACTTAGGCTTAACCTTACCTTTAGCATTAGGCATATTGTCATACTTAACAATTTCCTCAGCAGCATCAAATGCCTGACCTACAGCCTCATAAAGACCTTTCTCGTCAACAGGTTTGTTACCTTCCTTACCCATCTGCTGATTGGTCTGGTTCTCAAGCTGAACACCTTGCTCTGCACTTACCTTCTTCATTGCAAGTTGATAGAGCTTGTCATAAGCCTTTGCCTTCTCAGCATTGTCTGTAAGCTGTCCGATGTTAGCCTTCAAAAGCTCTGCAGCCTCTGCATAGCTTTGTGCCTTGAGGATAGCCTTCAATGGCTCGCTGTCACCAGCGAATGCAGCAGATGTACTAAGTAACATCAATGCTGCGAACATTAACTTTTTCATATTAGTGATCTTTATTAAAAGGTTTATAAATCTATTTTAATTCATAATTCATAATTATGATTACTGTAGTAATTCATAATGCAGAATTCACAATTCATAATTATGATTACCGATGCTTCTAAGAGCTTTGGTACAGGTAACTCGTCAACCCGTCAACTTGTCAACTCATCAACTTGTACCCCCGACATCTTACTCGAAATCAACTGGTGTTGCCTCAGTGTTATCTACTGATGCCTCTCCCTCGATATTCTCAGCGTTGTTTGGAAGTTCTTTGTTGTTTTCTTCCTCAACCTGTGATTCCATTTCAGAACTCATCACCTTACATACAGATGCGATGACATCGTTCTTCTTAGCGAGGTTAATCAGGCGTACACCTTGTGTTGCACGACCCATAACGCGGCACTCTGCAACTGACATACGAATAACAATACCGCTCTTGTTGATAATCATCAAGTCGTTATCATCAGTAACGTTCTTGATAGCAACAAGTTTACCGGTCTT
>CAMUQM010000252.1 GCA_947095945.1 uncultured Prevotella sp. | reverse complement strand
TGTTAGCACTTACAGTAGCAACCTGCTCAATCTTATCATAGTTGTCACCGACAACCTCTGCAGAAGCCTTGATATGTTCAACGACCTTAGCTACAGCTTTATCAATACCACGCTTGAGGTCCATTGGGTTAGCACCTGCAGTAACATTCTTCAATCCTTCGGTAACAATTGCTTGAGTAAGAATAGTTGCTGTTGTTGTACCATCACCAGCATCGTCACCAGTCTTGCTTGCTACACTCTTAACAAGCTGTGCACCAGCATTCTCAAAGTTGTCCTCAAGTTCTACCTCCTTAGCAACGGTAACACCGTCCTTAGTAATCTGAGGAGCACCAAACTTCTTACCGATAACAACATTACGACCCTTAGGACCGAGTGTTACCTTAACTGCATTTGCTAACTGGTCTACACCACTCTTCAAGAGTTCACGTGCATCTGAATCGAATTTTATCTCTTTTGCCATTTTCTTTATTCTTTATTATGTTTGTTTACGTTTTGCTTTCTGTTAATCTTTTTATAGTATAGAATATCTACTATATACACTATAATTGATAAGCAAAAGCTGTTTTATTTCCTTTCATCTAAAAGAGAATAGGAGAAACCTTACTCAACAACTGCCAACACGTCGCTCTGACGCATCATCAGATATTTCTCACCATCATTCTCAAGCTCAGTACCAGCGTACTTACCATAGAGAACCTCATCACCAACCTTGAGAATCATCTCCTCATCCTTGGTACCATTACCAACGGCAACAACTTTGCCACGCTGTGGTTTTTCCTTGGCAGTATCAGGAATAATAATACCACCAACTTTTTCTTCTGCCTGTGCTGGAAGCACGAGGACTCTGTCTGCTAAAGGTTTAATTGTCATAATTATATATGTTTTAAGATTTTAATTATCATTTTATTTACGACTTTCTAACAAGTCGTTTCGCCTTATATTATACGAAAACTATGCCAAAAGGACTTGCTGACAACTACAAGAACATAATATGACAACCTGTCAGTTATTCTTGCCATTTAGACTAAAAAACAAAATAAAGAATTATCTTTGCATTAGAAAAAGAATATGATAAAACAATAAAGAATTTATTATGAAACAGATTACTAAGACTATTACAAGTAAACTTCAAGCACTGTCAAATGCTGAAAAACGAGAGATTTTCCCGAGGTTCTTTAAGACTGGCAAAGGAGAATATGGAGAAGGCGACCGCTTCTTAGGTGTCACTGTTCCCAATATCAGAGCTATTGCCAAGCAGTACAAGAACATTTCCTTGAACGAAATACGAGAACTAATGCAATCAGAATGGCATGAGGTACGCCTCTGTGCTTTGCTTATTATGGTAGAGAAAAGCAAGAAAAAAGACGAGGCTTTACGTCAACAGCTATTTGATCTCTACCTTTCTCAAACCGATAGAATTAACAACTGGGACCTTGTTGACCTATCTTGCCACTTCATTGTAGGAGAATACCTACTCAACAAATCACGTGATATTCTTTATCAGTTAGCTCAAAGTCCACTACTATGGGATAATCGCATCGCCATCGTTTCAACCTATGCTTTCATCCGCAAAGGACAGTTAGAGGACACCTATGTACTGAGTGATATAATGATGCACCACCCACACGACCTCATGCACAAAGCTATTGGCTGGATGCTTCGTGAGGCTGGGAAGCGTGATTCCAATCGTCTTTATGATTACGTTATGAACCATCGAGCAGACATGCCGCGCACCATGTTGCGTTATGCAATAGAAAAGTTTTCTCCCGAAGAACGCTCTATTCTCATGAAGCGTGTCTAAAATTCAACTTCTCATTACTCCTATTCTGTCATTGTTCATTAGCGTTGAAAGTGTCAGACAGCGATATAACTGTCATGATTTTTCACATACACTTTTTCAAAAGAGCATTAATTGCATTCGAATTAACGCCTAATTGACTTGCAAAAGATGCCCTTTTGAACTCTTACTAACGCCCTTTTGAAAGCCAACTAAGCACATTTTCTCAAACGACCTTGTAACCACCTCAAAACAAGTTAGTTACAAAAAGTCCTGAAAAGGCTTTTATTCTGATATTTTAAGTAGAAAGAATAGATAGAAATGTAAATTAAATTCAAATCCAACATATCAAAAATAATGAGGATAAAATTTAGATTTTAACAACCTTTCCCCATCTTTTATATGACATTTCTACCGCTCAAAAAGAGTTGAAAAACATACGCTCTGATCCAAGGTAGAAGAAACTAAGAACAAACAACAAACTTAACTCTCATAATTCATAACACAAAATAATAATATATCCCATATTTTTCTTACCTTTGCAATCAGAACATAATATATAATTTAACGATATAAAAAAGAAAATGAAACCTACATTATTACTCCTTGCGGCAGGTATGGGAAGCCGCTACGGTGGGCTGAAGCAGCTTGACGAACTGGGTCCTAATGGCGAGACCATTATGGACTATTCTATCTATGATGCAATTCAGGCAGGATTTGGTAAGATTGTCTTCGTTATCCGTAAGGATTTCGAGGAGCAGTTCCGCAGCCAAGTTCTCTCAAAGTATGAGGGTCATATCCCTGCAGAACTTGTATTCCAAAGTATTGATGCACTGCCAGAAGGATTCTCTGTACCAGAAGGTCGTGAGAAGCCATGGGGTACAAACCATGCTGTTTTGATGGCAAAGGATGTTATCAAAGAGCCTTTCTGCGTTATCAACTGCGACGACTTCTATAACCGCGATTGCTTTAAAGTAATAGGTAAGTTCCTTGCTGACCTCCCAGAGGGTGCAAGAGACAAGTATGCAATGGTTGGTTTCCGCGTAGGTAACACACTGAGCGAGAATGGTACAGTTGCTCGTGGTATCTGCTCTACAGATGCTGAAGGAAACTTGACAACTGTTGTTGAGCGTACAGAGATTGAGCGTCGCGATGGCGAAATCAAGTATAAAGACGACAATGGTGAGTGGGTTGCTGTTGGTGAGAACACTCCTGTATCTATGAATGTATGGGGTTTCACACCAGACTACTTCGAGTACAGCGAGGCTTACTTCAAGGAGTTCCTCTCTAATCCAAAGAACATGGAGAATAAGAAGTCTGAATACTTCATCCCATTGATGGTAAACAAGCTCATCAACGATGGTACATCTACCGTGAAGGTGCTTGACACTACCAGCAAGTGGTTTGGCGTAACATACGCTGCTGACCGTCAGAGCGT
>CAMUQM010000251.1 GCA_947095945.1 uncultured Prevotella sp. | reverse complement strand
ATAATGCTAATGCAGACTCATGTATTACGGTTACCGATGTTAAGAAGATTCTCAGCGGACAGATTGCAAAATGGAATCAGCTGAACCCTAAAAATGATAAGGGTAACATCGAAGTTGTCTTCGATAATAAAGCTTCAGCGACATTGCATTATGTAGTCGACTCCATTTTAGGTGGAAAGAACATCAAGAGTGCGAACATTGTTGCCGCAAGTAACAGTAAGTCGGTTATCGACTATGTTCATAACACTCCCAATGCTATAGGTGTTATTGGGTCAAACTGGTTGAATGACCATCGCGATTCTACAAACACTACTTTTAAGAAAGATATTAGAGTGGTTGGTCTCTCAAAGACTACCGTGGCACAGCCAGAAAATAGTTGGCAGCCTTATCAGGCTTATCTGTTGGATGGTAGATATCCTTTCGTAAGAACTATTTATGCTGTTGTGGCTGACCCACATAAAGCTTTGCCTTGGGCATTTGCAAATTTCGTTACCAATCCAATTGGTCAGAAGATTATTTTCAAGGCTGGTCTTTTGCCTTATCGCGGTGAAATCAATATTCGTGAGGTAGAAGTAAAGACTCAGTAGACGGAGTTATACGAGTGCATAGATGCGTAAACTATGATAAAGATATCTAACGTAAAACGAGGTGATAAAAAGTAATCGAAGATTCATTTTGCTTATCTAACATTAGTTATTGTTCTTATAGAATTAAACTATATGCCATGATGGGCGTCTTAATAAATAAAGTTCACTTGAATTTAAAATTAAAGAGAAAGAATTATGAAGACAAAGAAATATTTGATAGCTGGAGTCTTGATGTTGGCAATGTCAACTCCAGCAATGGCACAGGAAGTAGACTATGCTGTAGCACTTAAGCCTATCGTAGCTGCTATTGAGGCTGCACCAAACGACCCAAAGGCTGGTAAGGATCTTATCAAGGAGTATCAGAAGAACTTTAAGAAGAGTGAAGAAGCTATTGTAGCTTTGGGTAATGTTTATCTTTTGCAGCGTAATTATAATGCAGCAACAGAGATTGCTAATAGTGTTATAAACAATAAGAAGTACAAAGGTAGTTTAGCTTACGTTCTTTTAGGTGACATTGCTGCTCTTCAGGATTCAATTGGTAATGCTGGTGCCGCAGCTTCACAGTATCAGACTGCTATTAGTATTGATCCACAGAACGTAACAGCATATGAGCGTTTTGCAAAGGTTTATCGTCATGTTAATTCAAAGGTAGCTGTTCAGAAGCTCGAGGAACTTCGTAAGGTTAAGCCAGACTATCCTGTTGAGGCGACAGCTGCTGAAATTATGCTGAATGACGGTAAATACAAGGATGCATTAGAGTGGTATGCTAAAGCTAACCCAGCTAATATGTCAGAGGACAACTTCTATAACTATGGTTTTGCTGCTTATATCACAAAGGACTACCAGAGAGCTTTGGATATTGTAAAACAGGGCTTGCAGAAGTTCTCTAATAGTGAGTATCTGAGCCGTATCGCTATGATGGCATCTGTTGAGTTGAAGGATTATGCTTCTGCTGTTAATTATGGTAAGGTAGTGTTTGCTGGTTCTGGTAAGAAGGTAGCTAACGACTATGATGTGTATGCAAAGGCACTCTGTGGTGCTCAGCAGTATGACGAGGCTATCAGTACTGTTAATAAGGCACTCGAGGCAGATAAGAATAACGTTGAGCCTCTGAAGACATTGGCTGCTATCTACTCTGCACAGGGTAATGATGATAAGGCACTTGAGGTTCAGCAGGAGTATCTTTCAAAGAGTAAGAAAGCTACTAACAATGATTGGGCAACACTTGCTAACACATACATTACAAAGGCTGAGGGCTTGACAGATCGTGCTGCTAAGAACGAGGTTCTTGCAAAGGCACTTGATGTTTATGAGCAGATGGTTTCTAAGTTCCCAACAATCTCTGACTGGGTATGGTTGAATCAGGCTAACGTAGCTCAGTTGATGAACGACCCAGATAAGGTAGCTGAAATCTATCAGAAGGTGGCTGCTTATGAAGAGGCTAAGCCAACTCTCGACGAGGATAGCAAGAGTTACTTGGAGAACGTTTATTATGGTCTTGGTTACTATCACTCAAAGAAGGGTAACAAGCCACTCGCTGACGAGTACTTCAACAAGGTACTGAAGGTTAATCCTAACAATGAAGGTGCTAAGAAGGCTTTGGGTATGTAATTATCTGAAACAATCATATGATATAAGGGCGATGGTCGTAATGACTATCGCCCTTTCTTTTTTCTTGTAGAGTATAGAGGGACAATTATTTGGGTTTAATGCATAGATTGGAAATAGAAAAAGGTTTATACACTTGCATAGCATGACTATTCCAAGTTAGATGGTCTAACAAAGAGAGATATACTACAAGATACAATGCAGAAAAGGCAAATAAAAATATGTCTATCAATTAGTATGTCTTTCTGTCTCCTACAAACAGCTTATTCTCTTATTAATCGATGTTTGTAAACTATTTTCATGCAACTCAAAATCAACACATGCTCTTTTGGGTTCAAAAAGATACCTAATTGACTTGCAGAAGATGCCCTTTTGAGGTCTTACTAACGCCCTTTTGAAGTCCAATTAAGCACCTTTTCTTGCATGACCGCATAACTGATTGATTTTCTGTTGGTTGCAAACTTGATTTTTACATATGTTTTTGCCTTTATTTATAGATGTTTTAGTTGATGTTATGTAATGATTTTTCAAATCCTTGTCTGTATTTTCGGAGTATTAAAATAAAAAGGTTTTCGGTGTTAAAGGGTAATAAAATAGACAGTTGACAGTCTTGGCTATATTTTTGTTTAATGAATAACTTCGTTTTTTTTCGTTAAAGCTATACGAAAAGCATCCACGCATTTAACGGAAGAATCCCCAAAATCGCTATATAAAGCATATAGCCTCCCCTCATATTGTCAACAGCCCTGCCCGACAATAAAAGACAGTGGACTGTATCAATTAGGTTGACACTTACAACCTTATTGATACAGCCCATATTATTCTATATAAGTCTATCGAACGAAAGACTTACTTTTTCTTCTTCAAATCAAGCACTAATTTACCGATAAAAATAGCATGCTTACCATTCTGATCGTTACCAATCATCTTTCCATCAAGGTTTCTCACATACTCCAGATTAGTAAGGTAAGTGTGTGAGTGTCCACCAAGAACAAGGTCAAGACCACGAGTCCCGGCGATAACCTCCTCATCACTGACACCTTCTA
>CAMUQM010000250.1 GCA_947095945.1 uncultured Prevotella sp. | reverse complement strand
TTAATTGCTACCTTTGTCATGTCAGATTTTTGCTTGTTTATTATTTTGATAGCACTAAGATAGGTGAAAAATCTGACATATCCAAGTGTTTTGAAAACTTTGTTTCTCAGACACTTGGAGTTCTTACAAGAATTTATGCTGCGGAATTAAGGTTATGGTTAAATACTTTATTTGTTTCTTATTATTACTTTTAGTTGTTAGAGTTTGTTCTGTATAAAATCTTGTTTTACAATTTATAAGTTTTATGTTGTGAATAATGTCATTAACTTTTGTCTTATTTCATTATTATTGATAACTTTGCATTGTATAAGCTTCTAATAAGCATTTTTGATGGATAGAGATAAGATAATTATTCGTACCAGTGTGGTTGGTATCGTCACCAATCTTCTTTTAGCAGGCTTTAAGGCGTTTGTTGGATTACTGGCTGGTTCTATTGCTATTATTATGGATGCTGTTAACAATCTTAGTGATGTGTTGTCAAGCGTCATAACAATAGCAGGAATAAAATTATCTGCTCGTCCAGCAGATGCAAAGCACCCTTTTGGTTATGGTAGGATAGAGTACCTTACGGCAATTGTTATCGCTATCATTGTACTTATTGCAGGAGCATCTTCGTTAATTGAAAGTATTAAGAAGATTTTTTATCCTACTGAACCTACCTATACTATTGCAACGCTTATTATTATCGTTGTTGCTATTTTGGTGAAAATTATTTTGGGCTTGTATGTGAAACGTAAAGGTCAACAATTGAAGAGCGATGCTTTGATAGCCAGTGGAGCCGATGCGTTGTTTGATTCTATAATAACACTTGCGACACTTGTTTCTGCGGGCATTATGCTTATTTGGCAGGTTAATGTTGATGGTATCTTTGGTACTTTAATATCCTTGGTTATTATTAAGGCTGGAATTGAGATGCTTGGCTCTCCTATTAGCCAACTCTTAGGAAAGGGAGTGCCACGTGAGATATATGAAACTTTGCGTTCAAATGTTCTCGATTATCCAGAAGTACATGGTGTATTTGATATTATTCTGAATTACTATGGTCCAAATGTGATTATTGGGTCGTTGCATATTAATGTACTTGATACGATGAATTCACGCGATATACATCATCTTACACGTACGATTACTTTAGATATACTAAATAAGAATGGTATTATTGTCACAATTCGTATTTATGCTATTAATACACATGGTGAGCAGGCTGAAATACAAAAGAAAGTAATGTCTGCTGTGTCTGGTATGGAAAATGTTGAGTCATTACATGCTTTTTACTATTATGAGGATAAAAACTTGTTACGCTTGACGTTGTTCCTAATAGTTATGTACATGATGATAATGCTTTTAGAGAGATGATTCAGAAGGAATTAAAGGCTTTATATCCTAATTTTGAATTTGATATACTTATCGATCATAATTATTTAGAGAAAGAAGATAAATAACCCCAATTTAATTAAAGACCTATGAGAAAAATTATTACTCTCTTATTGTTGGCAGTCACAATGACTGTTACAGCACAAGATTTCAATCATTATTTTGAGGATGCAACACTCCGACTTGATTACATCTTTGCGGGTAATGCGAAGCATCAAACCATTGCTGTAGATGAGTTGTCACGCATTCCACGATGGTATGGTAAACATGAACGTTTGGCAGAAGTGCCTGTTGAAGGTAATGGACAGGTTACTGTTCGTGATCATCGCACACAAAAGGTTATCTACCGCAACTCTTTCT
This sequence comes from uncultured Prevotella sp., assembly GCA_947095945.1. Classification (GTDB taxonomy): domain Bacteria; phylum Bacteroidota; class Bacteroidia; order Bacteroidales; family Bacteroidaceae; genus Prevotella. The sequence continues at coordinate 1,513 of CAMUQM010000250.1, read as the reverse complement.
CAACGCTTTTCCAAGAATGGCTGACAAATGATGAAGCACAGAAGCCTTCACAAAAGACTTTTGAGAATGTTTTTCTTGTTCCTTTCCCAAAGGATTCTGTAGACATCACTGTTGAGTTGAGAAATAATCGTCGAGAAGTTACTGTTTCTATGACACATACGGTTGTACCACGTGATATTCTTATTCGTCGCATTGGTGAGCGTTCGGTTACACCTTACGAAACATTGCAAAAAGCTGCTGATACAACACGTTGTATTCATATTGCTTATATTGCTGAGGGATATACAGAGACTGAGATGTCAAACTTCATAGAAGATTGTCGCACAGCTAATGAAGCACTCTTTGCTCATGAACCATTTAAGTCCTTGCGTCAACGTTTTAATGTGGTAGCTGTCAAATCACTATCTGCGGAGAGTGGTACATCAGAACCTTCAAAGGGTATTTGGAAGAATACAGCTCTTCATTCACATTTTGACACATTCTACAGTGATCGTTACCTGACAACGTTGCATCTGAAAGAGTTGCACGACTGGTTGGCTGGTACTCCTTATGAGCATATCATTGTACTTGTAAACACAGAGAAGTATGGTGGTGGTGGTATTTTGAACTCTTATAACCTTTCAATGGTTCGTAACCCTTATTTCAAGCCAGTTGTTGTTCATGAGTTTGGTCATTCGTTTGCTGGTTTGGGTGATGAGTATGCGTATGATAAGGAGCAGATAAATATGTATCCTACTGACGTAGAACCTTGGGAGCCTAACCTTACAACTTTGGTTGATTTCCATGGCAAGTGGGAAAATCTTATTAATAAGAAGACTCCTGTTCCAACTCCTCAGCCAGCAGATCTCGATAAATCTAATGCTCGTCATGATAAGTGGAAGGTCGGCGCTTATGAGCCTGCTGGTTATTCACAGCATGGCGTTTATCGCGCATATCCTGATTGCCGTATGCGTACTAATATGCATCCCGAGTTCTGCCCAGCTTGTACTCTGGGGCTAACAAAGCTTATTAAGTTCTATACGGGAGAGTAGAGGAAAATTAAGTTAGCTTACTGTCCCTTGATTGGGGGGTATTAAAACACAGCTTATGTATTACATCAGTAATGTTCTGAGAATGCATAAGCTGTTTTGATAGTTAGAAGTTACTTACTTCTTTCTATACAGCCTTGCTTTATACTATAATATTAAGTGCTTCTGTATTTCTTTTCACAACTAAGATATTTCTTTGTGAATTGTTCTCTACCCTTAAAGCCAAGGTCTTGTCCATATTGGAGGCTCCTCTACACAGAGGCAAACAAAGGGATAAAGATTTCCTATATGATTTGCTATATTGGAAGAAATATTGTAGTCCTCAATTCCGCAGCATTATTCCTTGTGAGAAAATTTTATATGTTGAGATGTCTTTGGGGACTCTATACATTGAAATGAGGCTCTTCGGTGTTTTTTGGACTTGTCTAAGCATGAAATCCCCCACCCAAACCAATGGGGAAGTATGAAAAACCACAAAGAAATGC
>CAMUQM010000249.1 GCA_947095945.1 uncultured Prevotella sp. | reverse complement strand
GAAGCTGGCAAACCACGAGTTAACACACGAGCCTGTGCCAATGCCTCCTTATCAAACACTGGATGGAGGAGTTCGTCAAGCTTGTTTGGCTCACAACGCATAAGTGCTGTCTTCTCGTCAATCTCACCCTCGTGGAGCAAGTCCATTGCAATCTTAACCATTGCTGTACCAGTACGCTTACCGTTACGAGTCTGGAGGAACCAAAGCTTACCTTCCTGTACAGTAAACTCCATATCCTGCATATCATGGTAGTGCTTCTCTAGCTTGTCCTGAAGTGCATAAAGTTGCTTGTACAACTCTGGCATAGCCTCTTCCATTGAAGGATACTTAGTAGCACGAGTCTCCTCATCAATATTCTGCTGAGTAGCCCAACGGAGTGAACCCTCCTTTGTAATCTGCTGTGGTGTACGGATACCTGCAACAACGTCTTCACCCTGTGCATTGATAAGATACTCACCATTGAAGAGGTTCTCACCAGTACCAGCATCACGAGAGAAGCAAACACCTGTAGCAGATGAATCGCCCATATTACCAAATACCATTGCCTGAACGGTAACAGCTGTACCCCACTCCTGTGGAATGCCCTCCATCTTACGGTAGAGGATAGCACGCTCATTCATCCATGAATCGAATACTGCGCATACAGCACCCCAAAGCTGTTCCATTGGATCATCTGGGAAGTCCTTGCCAGTCTGTTCCTTGATTGCTTTCTTGAAGAGAACTACAAGTTCTTTAAGGTCTTCAACGGTCATCTCATTGTCAAGCTTGACACCACGGTTTGCCTTAACCTGTTGAATAATTGCCTCGAAAGGATCAATATCTTCCTTGTTTACAGGCTTCATACCCAATACGACATCACCGTACATCTGTACGAAACGACGATAGCTGTCATAAGCAAAACGCTCGTTACCCGTCTTCTTTACCAAACCCTCAACCACGGTATCATTCAGACCGAGGTTAAGAATGGTATCCATCATACCTGGCATAGAAGCACGTGCACCAGAGCGTACACTCACCAACAGAGGATTGGAAGGGTCACCGAACGTTGAATTCATCAATTTCTCAACATGCTTTACACTGTTCTCAACTTCTGCTTTCAGCAAGCCAACAACAGTCTCTTTACCTTTCTCAAAATACTCATTACATACATCAGTGGTAATCGTAAATCCTGGAGGAACAGGAACACCAATAAGATTCATCTCAGCCAGATTAGCACCCTTGCCACCAAGGAGATTTCTCATATCAGCCTTACCTTCAGCCTTACCATTACCAAAGGTGTAAACTCTCTTTTCGCTCATAAGATATAAATGATAATAAATTTTAGATATTTCTATAGTGCAAATATACCAATAAATAAGTAAAGTAACAAACTTTTCTATAAAAATTGCTATCCTCACCTTACATTTTTAATCTGTTGGCGAACACAGACCCGATAAAAACTATCAAGCAGACTACAAACGGAAAAAAAATAGTAACTTTGCACCGAAATACAAAACAGATTATGAGTAGAAAAAGAAAGCCATTACCCATTCTGGAGAATGTCACAATAGAAGCTGTGGCTGCCGAAGGTAAATGTGTTGCACATGTTGACGATAAAGTTGTCTTTGTTCCTTTTGTTGTACCAGGGGATGTAGTAGAGCTTCAGGTGCGTAAGAAGAAACGTAGTTATTGCGAAGCAACCGTCATCCGCTTCATCAGCAAAAGCGCTGTACGTGAGGAACCGATGTGTGAACACTTTGGTATCTGTGGTGGATGTAAGTGGCAAAATCTTCCTTACGACGAACAGCTAAAAGCAAAACAGCAACAGGTGTATGACCAACTGAGCCGTATTGGTAAGGTAGAACTCCCAGAGTTCCGCCCAATTATGGGTTCAGTACATACAAAAGAATATCGTAATAAGCTCGAATTCGGCTGTGCTAATAAGCGTTGGTACACGGAAGAAGAATTAAAGGCGCTCCCAGAAGGAGTTGGCTTAGCAGAAGGGGCTATTGGCTTCCATATAACAGGTGCATTTGATAAGGTATATCCTATTGAGAAATGCTGGCTGATGAACGATCTCTGTAACGAGATTCGCAAAGATATTCGCGGCTATGCACTTAGCACTGGCATGAAATTCTACGACATCCGTGCTCAGCATGGTTTGCTGCGACACATCATGGTGCGCAACTCTAATACAGGCGAATGGATGGTACTGATACAGTTCCACTATGACGAGGAGGGAGACGATGAGCGCGCGAAAGCATTGATGCAACATATTGCAGACCGTTTCCCACAGATTACCTCACTCTTCTACGTTGATAATCAGAAAGGTAACGATACTTTCAACGACCTTGAGCTTACTCTCTTCAAAGGTAACGACCATATCTTTGAAACAATGGAAGACCTGAAGTTTAAAGTGGGTCCAAAGAGTTTCTACCAGACAAACACCGAGCAGGCATACCACCTTTATACAGTTGCTCGAGAGTTTGCAAACCTCACTGGCAACGAACTTGTATATGACCTCTATACGGGTACGGGTACTATTGCGAACTTCGTCGCAAAGAAAGCACAAAAAGTTATTGGTATTGAGTATGTTCCAGAGGCAATAGAAGATGCAAAGGTTAACTCAGAGGTCAACAAGATTGACAACACACTCTTCTATGCAGGTGACATGAAAGACATTCTTACAGAGGACTTTATCAGCGAGCATGGACGTCCGGACGTTATCATCACTGACCCTCCACGTGCCGGTATGCATCCAGACGTTGTAAACGTTATCCTCGGTGCAAGTCCAAAGCGAATTGTTTATGTTAGTTGTAATCCTGCAACACAGGCACGCGACCTTGCACTACTTGATGTCGACTATAAGGTAGCTGCTGTTCAACCAGTAGATATGTTCCCACATACACCACACGTCGAGAACGTTGTCTTATTGGAGAAACGATAGAAAAACTAATAAACTCTATATTTTAAGATTGCCTGCTATATCAGTTAACAGAAATAACCCTTTCAACAACTGACATAGCAGGCAATTTCACCTTAATATATATAGCCACAACTCATCACCCACCATTACCAAGAAAAACAAATGACAAAAGCAGCATAATATTTTGTTATTATTTTATAAAATACTATCTTTGCATCGTTAACAGCCGAGTTATCAACCTAAAATATTATCATTACCTAAATTCATAGAGTTATGAGAAAAACAATTATCCTATCAGCAATGATGCTATGCTCACTTCTTGGCAAAGCACAGGAAGCACCCAAGTGGATTAATAACGT
>CAMUQM010000248.1 GCA_947095945.1 uncultured Prevotella sp. | reverse complement strand
CAAAATCGATTACGAATCGAGAGAGTGCTTCTCTTGACAAGTATCTGCAGGAAATAGGTCACGAAGAAATGATTAGTATTGAGGAAGAAGTTGAGCTTGCTCAGAAAATCCGAAATGGTGATCAAAAAGCTTTAGAACGTCTGACAAAAGCTAACCTGCGTTTCGTTGTCTCTGTCGCAAAGCAGTATCAAAATCAGGGACTCTCTCTGCCTGACCTTATCAATGAAGGTAATGTTGGACTAATCAAGGCAGCAGAGAAGTTTGACGAAACTCGTGGCTTCAAGTTTATCTCATATGCTGTATGGTGGATTAGACAAAGTATCCTGCAAGCAATAGCAGAACAAAGTCGTATCATTAGGCTACCACTAAATCAAGTTAGCTCTGTCAATAAAATCAACAAGATATTGACACAGTTTGAGCAAGAGAATGAACGCCGACCAAGTATTGATGAGATAGCACAGAACACCGATATACCAGAAGACAAGATTATTGATGCAATGAAGGTTAATTCACGTCATGTCTCGGTAGATGCTCCGTTCTATGATGACGAACAAAGTAGCTTGTTGGACGTCATTCCTAATGATAATACACCATCAACTGACAAAGAGTTGGTTGAAGAGAGCTTACGTGAAGAAATCGGGAGAGCCTTACAGGTTCTTGAAGATAGAGAGAAGATGGTTATAGAGGCTTACTTCGGGATAAACCAACGCGAAATGACGTTGGAAGAGATTGGAAGTAAGTATAATCTCACACGTGAACGGGTAAGACAGATTAAAGAAAAAGCAATACGACGCCTACGCCAACAAACCAATAGTAAGGTTTTGAAGGCTTACTTAGGACAATAACATTCACACTGTAAGATATAATAATTTAAGATGAAATTACGTCAGGTATTAATTATAGCAGTATTTCTGCTGGGATGGGTAAATAGTAGTAACGCAAAAGGATACAAGCCTGCAAAGGTATATATGTTTGGTTTTGCAGCCTCTTTTAATGATTCAACGGTTTATATGACCAACATTCAGAAAGTAGATGCCTACCTTGTAAATGACCGTACAAGCTTCCTTGCTAATCGTGAGGACTACTCGTATCAGCTCCGCAATTATCTACAGAGTAATGGCTTAGTAAGCTACCCAACCTGCATTACGATGTATGCAGAAAATGAGAATAAAGCTATGAAGAAGTTAGTTGCTTTGAAGAATAAATACGAAAAGGGTAAGAAGAAATATGTTGTAAAGTCTATTTCTGATGCAGAGTTCAGCTATAAGACGATAACACCAGATAATTATACTTCAAACGAAGAGTCACAAGTGAAAACAAAAACTGCAGTAAAGTCAAAGTAAGCAGAGATACTAAAGATGGAAATTAATAACTTCAGAATAGCTGACTTTGATATACAGATTATCTTCCGTGAGACAAGTATCAACGGAATGCACTTGCTAAGTTCTTTTGAACCTTTTAGAATCAAAGAGGTTTCGGAGAATATTTTTTTCCGACTAACTGTTGACGATACACTTCGACCTGTACCAAAAGAAAGAAGACAGCGAATCCGTGCTTTTGACACAGGAAATGGTGATACTATCGTTGACCGCATTGATGACGGCAGCTATCAATATATTATCAAAGATATCAATGGAGCTGACTGCTGTCTGTTACAAAGTAACAAGGAATTCTCTGATTGCCGATGTGCACTCAATGGCAACATGAACATGCGTACCTTTGGACTGAACAATGCCTTGATGCTTATCTTTGCCTTTGCAGGTGCACATAAGAAGACTTTATTGATTCATGCTTCCCTTGTTCGCAACAACGGCTATGGCTATGCTTTCATTGCCAAGAGTGGAACAGGCAAGTCTACACAAGTTAGTATGTGGCTGCGCTATATTCCTGGTAGTGACCTTATGAACGACGATAATCCTATCGTAAGAATTATTGAGGGTGAAACATGGATATATGGTAGTCCATGGAGTGGCAAAACACCATGCTACCGTAATGTTAAGGCACGCTTAGGCGCTATCACACGTATTGATCGTGCAACAACGAACTCTGTTGAAAAGCCTAATCCTATTGCTGCTTTCGCCTCACTCCTACCCTCTTGCTCCAGCATGAAATGGGATTCGGATATTTATAATGGCGTCTGCGATACCATTACGAAGATTGTAGAAACTGGAAGAATATTTACGTTACATTGCTTACCAAATCAGGAAGCAGCAGAGGTCTGCTATCAAACTGTAACGAAAAGATAAGACTTATGTTAAAGGCTCTACTTACTACTTCTGAAATTCAGTTTACTAATGCTGAGTTTCTACCAGAAGTTGTCAAGATGTTGAATGAAGGTCATACCGTTACATTACGCCTTCGTGGATACTCTATGCGCCCTTTTCTTGAAAATGATCGTGATAAGGCTTTGCTGGTGAAGCCTTCAAATATTAAAGTTGGTGATCCGGTATTAGCAGAAATTGCACCTCGTCACTTTGTTTTACATCGTATTGATAAGATTGAGGGTGACAACATAATCTTGCGAGGTGATGGCAACCTTGGCGTTGAACATTGCAAGAAAGAAAACATTGTTGGAGCAGTCATCGGCTTTTACCGCAAAGGACGGAAAAAGATGGATAAGACAGATAGTCGGAAGTGGAAGCTATATAGTTTTTTGTGGACTAAACTTCTTCCTATCCGAAGATATCTATTAGGAGTTTACAGACGTATCTGGATTCCAATATTCGGACCCATTTAATGTAACATTAAAAGAAAGATAATAATATAAACTATCAATAAAAATGAAAGTAAAGAATGGCTTCAACCTCCGTGAAGTATGCGGAGAACACATCATCGTTGCAGAAGGAGATGAGAATATCGATTTTAGCAATATCATATCTATGAACGAAAGTTCTGCATACCTGTGGGAAGAAGTTCAGAAGATGGATTCCTTCACTGTAGATCATCTTGTAGAGTTAATCTGCAGTCAATATGAAGTTGATGAAGATACAGCTCGCAAGGATGCTACAATGCTTGCAGCTCAATGGGGTACTGCAGGTATCATTGAGGGTGAAGATATACCAAAAAATAATTCAACTCCAGAAAAGGAGATTATCTCTGATGAAAGAAGCTCTACACAAATAGAAACACCTACGAATGAAGAGATGCCTAAAAAGAAATGTTTCTTTAAGCGTCTTTTTGGGTAAAAAGTAAGTTTAGCCTCAATTCCGTAGCATTATTCCTTGTGAGGTACTTTTATATATTGAAGTGACATTTTTGGGATTTA
>CAMUQM010000247.1 GCA_947095945.1 uncultured Prevotella sp. | reverse complement strand
GAGAGCTGAACCCCTTCTCTGCTCTTGTCAAGATGCTCAACGGCAGCCTTGCCGACACTACCCACTTGTGCATTGTCTGCTTCAAGTTCTTTAAGAATGACGTTGGCACGCTTAACAATAGAACGAGGCATACCCGCTATCTCCGCTACATGAATACCGAAAGAGTGCTCACTACCGCCTTTCTCCAACTTACGAACGAAGATTATCTTTCCATCCACTTCCTTCACAGAGACGTTGAAGTTCTTGATACGTGGGAAATTCTTCTCCATTTCGTTCAATTCATGGTAGTGTGTAGCAAAGAGGGTACGAGCTTGTGCACGTGAATGTTCGTGTAGATACTCTACAATCGCCCATGCAATGCTAATACCGTCATAGGTACTTGTACCACGACCTAACTCATCAAAGAGGACCAGAGAGCGTGGAGTGACGTTATTAAGGATATTTGAAGCCTCCGTCATCTCAACCATAAAGGTTGATTCTCCTAATGAAATGTTATCCGAAGCACCCACACGTGTGAAAATCTTATCCACCATTCCGATGCGTGCTCGTTCAGCAGGAACAAAGCAACCAATCTGTGCTAAGAGTACGATAAGTGCTGTTTGACGAAGCAAGGCAGACTTACCTGCCATATTCGGACCCGTAATCATCATGATCTGTTGGTGTTCCGTATCGAGCAATACATCATTAGGCACATACTGTTCACCTATCGGTAGCTGTGTTTCAATTACTGGATGGCGACCCTGCTTGATGTCTAACACCTCCGAATCGTCCACCACTGGGCGTACATAACGCTGCAATTGTGACACCTTCATGAATGAAAGCAGACAGTCGAGATGAGCAATGAGGTTGGCATTGATTTGTATCTGCGGAATAAACTCCTGCATATCCTGTATCAATTCCATATAAAGCTGATTTTCCAAAGCCAATATCTTCTCATCCGCACCGAGTATCTTCTCCTCGTATTCTTTAAGTTCTGGTGTGATATAACGCTCTGCTTGCGCTAATGTTTGCTTACGAATCCAATTCTCAGGCACCTTATCCTTAAACGTATTGCGCACCTCCAAGTAATAGCCGAACACGTTATTAAATCCTATCTTCAATGAGCTAATACCTGTCTGAGCAATCTCCTTCTCTTGAATCTCTAACAGATACTGCTTTCCATTGTCACGGATAGAACGCAAATCATCGAGTTCTTGATTATAACCTAAGGCTATAACGTCGCCTTTGTTGACCAACTGTGGAGGATCAGGCTGTATCTCTTTCTCTATTCTATCACGCAAAGACTCACAGAGATTAAGCTGTTCACCAATCCTCTTGAGCGTATCGCTCTTTGCATAAAGGCAGGCCGTCTTAACGGGTTGGATAGCCATAAGGGCATTCTTCAACTGCACTACCTCACGAGGTGACACACGACCGACTGCTACCTTTGATATGATACGCTCCAAGTCGCCAATGCGATGGAACTGCTCATTGATACATTCGCGGAAATCTGGCTCTCGGAAGAGATAATCAACCACGTCTAAACGCTCATTGATAGGCTTTTCATCTTTCAGTGGGAAGACCACCCAACGGCGCAACATACGTCCACCCATTGGCGTAACAGTATTGTCGATAACGTTCAAAAGCGATGATCCACCCTCGTTCATTGATGCAATCAGCTCCAAAGAACGAATCGTGAAACGGTCCATACGCACGTATTTATCTTCTTCTATACGTGCTAATGAAGTGATATGATTGATTTGTGTGTGCTGTGTTATCTCTAAATACTGTAGAATAGCACCTGCTGCAACGACACCATTATTCAGATGGTCGACACCGAAACCTTTTAGATTCTTTGTTCCAAAGTGCTTCAATAGCTTCTGACGTGCCGTCTGATCAGTAAACACCCAATCGTCCATCTCAAACGTACAAAGGCGTGTACCGAAGTAGCGTTCAAAGTCTTGTTTCTTCGCACGGTCAAAGAGTACCTCCTTTGGTTGGAAGTTACCCAATAGTTTTTCGACGTAATCAAAGGTGCCTTCACCGGTTAGGAACTCGCCAGTAGATATGTCTAAGAAACTGACACCACAAGCACCCTTACCGAAGTGTACCGCAGCAAGGAAGTTATTTTCCTTATAGTTCAGCACGTTGTCGCTCATGGCAACACCCGGCGTGACAAGTTCTGTGATACCACGCTTCACCATCTTGTCCATTGCCGACAGACCCTTCTTGCCTTTTATTTCTTCACGTTTCTTCTTCGGGTCTTCTAATTGGTCACAGATAGCCACACGCTTTCCAGCACGAATGAGCTTAGGTAAATAAGTATCAAGGGCATGATGTGGGAAACCAGCCATCTCTATCGAGTCGCCGTTACCACCATTATTACGACGTGTAAGGGTAATACCGAGTATTCTTGCCGACTCCACAGCATCCTCACCATACGTCTCATAGAAGTCACCACACCTAAAGAGCATCAATGCTCCAGGATGTTGTGCCTTCATTGAGAAGAACTGTTTCATCATTGGGGTAAGTCCCTTATCGTCTTTTGCCATATCTTTTACTTCCTTATTAAGTCTGTTTCCTATTTTATCCTTAGACTTACAAAATTACAAAAATAAGGAGGAAAGCCCAAATATTCCCTTGCTTTTAATCTTGTTTTTAATATCTACTTACAGAAATAGGGATGCAAATAGATTGCATCCCTATTTTATATCGCAGCAACTTTCTATGCTGTTAAAAAAGAAAATCTTATCTCTTAGTAAATTCTGTTTTTACAAGTTTACCGTCTCCTACAAGCCATAAAATCATCTTATCACCATCAACTTTACCCCAAGAACTATCTTTCTTATACTTCAAGCCTATTGTATTACCATTCAAAACATAGGTAGCATCTTTTTCTTCGTGGTCTTCCTTAGTAGGATTCTTATCAAGATTAAAATCATTTATAATTTTAACTACCGTATTTGACTTAAATTCTAATACTGTCATTGATGTGATTTTATCACCCTTTTTCTCGAAATATTGCCATGTAGTACCTACAAGAGCATTAGGTGTTTCTTCCTCCTTATCTGAGGAACAAGCAGTGAATAACATCATTGGCAACAAAGCTAACAAAATAAGTAAATACTTTCTCATAATTTTATTTTTATTCATAAACTATTACAAAGATAGTCATTATGTTATTAATCTACAAATAAAATATAAGTTGAATACTATTATATCGACTTATTTAACCACTGTTTACATAACAAATTTATTATCAATAATTACATTATAATTCACAACTTTGAT
>CAMUQM010000246.1 GCA_947095945.1 uncultured Prevotella sp. | reverse complement strand
TGCCGACTTCTACATTGCACAGCGTGTGGGAAGTATTCTTGAAGAACCAAACCAAAGAGGATTGGCTCACTTCCTTGAGCACATGGCTTTCAATGGAAGTAAGAACTTCAAGAACACAGCTTCTTCACCAAGTATCGTGCATTGGTGTGAAGCACACGGAATTAAGTTCGGTACCAACCTCAACGCCTACACCTCGATTGACGAGACCGTTTACAACGTCAGTTCCGTACCTGTAAAGCAGGAGTCAACCATCGACTCTACCCTACTTATCCTCCACGACTGGAGTCATTACTTGGACCTTGAGGACAAAGAGATAGATAAAGAGCGTGGTGTTATCCACGAAGAGTGGCGTACACGTCGTGCTGGCATGGCTTCACAACGCTTGCTGGAAGAGGCATTGCCAATCATTTATCGTGGTACAAAGTATGAAGACTGCCTGCCTATCGGTAAGATGGAGATTGTAGACAACTTCCCTTACAAGGCACTTCGTGACTATTACCACAAGTGGTATCGCCCTGATTTGCAGGCAATCATCGTTGTGGGTGATATTGACGTAGACAAGATGGAACAGAAGATACAGTCTGTCTTCTCTGCTATTCCAATGCCTGAGAATGCTGCTCATCGTGAATACTTCCCTGTAAGCGACAACGACAAGATGATTGTGGCTTCGCTGAAAGATTCTGAACAGCCTATCATGCTCGTTACACTTTATATGAAGCGTGAGGCTACACCAGATGCAGAGAAGTCTACTGTGAAGTATCAGCGAGACGGATATGTTGACGACTTGGTTTCTTATATGATTGGCGAACGCCTTAACGAGATGCAGGACAAGAATCCAAAACCTTGCTTGAGTGCTTCTGCACGATTGGGACAGTTCTTGATTAGCCGTACAAAAGACGCCTTTGTTCTTTCTTTCGGTGCTCGTCAGGAGGATGTAAAGGGTTCGTTTGATGCAGTAGTGGGAACAATTGAGCAGATTCGCCAGCATGGGTTTACTCCTTCAGAACTCACTCGTGCCAAAGCTTTCCGCCAGAAGGTGATTGACCGCCAATACAATGAGCGCAACGACCGTCGCAATGCTTATTATGTGCGCCGCGCTAAACAGAATTTCCTCAATAACGAACCTATCACCACCGAGGCTTACGACAAGCAACTCGACGACCAATTCTTTAACGAGGTGACACTCGACGAGGTCAATACGGCTATGCGTGAGGCTATCACCAACAAGAATCAAGTGCTTGTTGTCTATTCTCCAGACAAAGTTGGCGTAAATGTTCCCTCAGATGCGCAGTTTGAAAAGATGGTTCTTGATGCACAGGCAAAGTCCTATCCTAAGTATGTAGAGAAGAAATTGGACGATAAGCTGATTGAGACACTTCCTAAGAAGGGACGTATCAAGAGTGAGAAAGCTGGCTTGCACGGAACGACAGAAATCACTCTGAGCAATGGTGTGAAAGTATATTTCAAGAAGACCGACTATCAGAAAGATGCCGTAACGCTAAACTTCTTTGCAGAAGGTGGTTCTTCCCTCTATCCTGTCAAGGACTTGATTAACACACAGTTTATTTCAGCTGCCGTTAAGGAAGGTGGTGTAGGACGTTTCAGTGCAACAGAACTTAACAAGTTCTTAGCTGGCAAGACTGTTCGTATCAACGCAGGTGTAGGCAATGAAACACAGTCTATCAGCGGTAACTCATCCATCAAGGATATCCATACACTGTTTGAACTTACCTACTTGTATTTTACCAATCTCCGTCGTGATGATCAGGCGTTCCAGTCAGAAGTTAACCGTATGCGTTCTTTCCTCACCAACCGTGAGGCAAGTCCTAACGTTAGCTACAACGACTCTATTGCAGCCATCGTTTATGGAAACTCGCCACGTGTACAACCACTTAAGGCAGCTTCGCTTGACAAGGTAAGCTATGACCGTGTTCTTGAGATTTATAAGGAGCGTTTCAGCAATGCTTCTAACTTCAAGATGATTATCATGGGTAACATTGATATCGCTCAGTTGCGCCCTCTCTTGGAGCAATACATTGCTTCGCTGCCATCAACAGGTAAGAAGGAAACCTTTGCGAAGACTTATCCTGACGTGCGCAACTGCAACGAGACCCACCGCTTTGAAAAGAAGATGAAGACGCCATTGGCACGTGTAACCATCTTCTACACATGGGACGAACCTTACACTGCTAAGGCTGATTTAGAACTCGATGTCTTTAAACGTGTATTGTCTATCGCCTATACCGACTCTGTCCGTGAGGAGAAAGGTGGAGTGTATGGTGTGAAACTGCAGCAGAGTCTAAGTAAGTCAAGCAATCCTCACGCTATGTTGAAGATTGCCTTTGATACCGACCCAGACAAGTATAACATGGTAATGCCAATCATCACAAAGCAGATTGAGCACATTGCCAATAAGGGTCCAGAGGCAGTAAGTCTGCAAAAGGTGAAGGAATATCTCCTAAAGCAGTACGACCAATCTTCTGTTACCAACGACTACTGGCTCTACGTGATATACAACCAGCTACGCCACGGAGTTGACTTTGACAAGGACTACAAGACTATTGTGCGCAACATCACAGCTGCCGACATCCAGCGTATTGCCCAAAACCTTATCAAGAGCAACCGCCGAATAGAAGTGACAATGCAGTCTGAAAAGGAGAAGTAAATCACTCTGCTTTTTGGTAATAGAAAACTTTAATCATGTGAGCAACTTGTAATACCGAAAATAAATTTAATATTAATTTTTCTTGCCTCCCTACGTTTTCTATAACATAAGGGAAGCAAGTCTTCATTTTATAGGTAGACTAAAAAGACTTTTACCAAAAGAAGGAAGAACACTCCAATTTGAGTAGAATATTAAGCCAAATTATATGATACTTGTTATTCTCTGAATAACTCTTTGAAATATACTTTCGTTGCTTACAAGTATGAAAGCAGTACCTGTCATTCCACTAATATTTTTATACCTGCAATCCAGCATACTTACCTGTGCCGTGAATACGCTGCCAGTTTCCGTTTGTAAGGGTATATGCGATGTGGCTGTTATTACACCATTTGCAACTCCGTATGTTTCTGCATCGTAACCCTCAAACTCAATGTTTGCCGTCATTCCTCTTGCTATCGTATTCACATATTTATACGGAATGGTTATTGCGCCTTGATGGGCATTTGTCATCTGCACCTTTGCACTGATGGTTTCGGGATAAGGTATAAAATATGTGCCTATCAGTAGTCCCAATATCACAATGGTGATAATCGTGATACCATAACGGACAA
>CAMUQM010000245.1 GCA_947095945.1 uncultured Prevotella sp. | reverse complement strand
ACTTTGTCAAGAGGTTCATCACATTATGATACCAACAGATATGACTCTCGATAATCTCACCACTACGTGGGTCAACAATACGAGGTCCGTATGCATTCTCTATCTCAGCTGGAAGATAACGAAGAACATTGAAACGAGCATCATCAACACTCATGGTTGGGTCGTTAGGCCACTCCTTTGCCTGTATTGCATTCTTAAAACCAGCTGCCTCAAAAGCAACATTCCAGTCCTCAATACCCTTCATGAGATAAGGAACCCACTTCTTTGGTGTGGCTGGGTCGATATAGAATACGATAGGCTTAATAGGCTCTACGAGCTTTCCCTTTGCGTATGCCTTCTTATCCTTTGGCTCCAAACGGAAACGAGAGATAAACTGCTGACGATCTGTCTTGGTCTGGTCATCACTGAAGATAGTGTATCTGTTCGTGAAATAGCCCACACGATTATCCCATATACGCTTGCGCATAGGTACCTTTGGAAGAAGAACAACACTGGTATTCAGTCCGATTGTCATCGCACCTGTGTAAGAAGCTGGTACCGCAGAAGGTGCACTTGAATAAGTACGAGTCGTAGCAATCTCCACATTAATTGGATAAACCTTCATCGTATCTATGAAAGTACGGTCAGACATGAGTCCACCTAACTTCAATTGCTTAGAGTTGTCTGACGATACACTCAGCACTGCATTGTCTTTAACAAACAATGGTGTGACATCAATCAGCTGTGCCTTTGTATCCTTGTTACGACCAATTACCTTAAATGAAGCGACAATAGGGTCAGCCGTAGAAGCTTTCAACGTACGAGAAATACTGCTCTTAGGGTCAGCCTCTTGTGAAAGAACGTAGGCACGAAGCAACATTGTCTTGTCATCACGCTGCTCAAAATAAACTGTTTGTTGGTTTACTGCCTCTCCTGCAAACTTACCAAAGTTCTGTGGAACAGCTGTGAAACGAGTCACAGCGAGCAAGTATCGACCGATAACTGAGTCTGAGACCTCAAAGTACCATTGGTCATCAATATGTCTTACGGTAAAGAGTCCATTCTGAACACTTCCTTTTTTTTTCACGAGTTGATCATAAGCAGAAGGCTTTTCCTTTTCTTTCTCAGGTGCTTTCTCTTTCTGAACGTTCTGTTTTGTAGTGTCTTTCTGCTGTGTGATAGTATCCTTTACAGCACGATAGACAAACCTGTTGCTTGCTACACCAACTCCACTTCCGAGCATAAGCGCAAACAGACAGGCTGTTGCTTTTCTGTTGATTGACATAAATTTATAGTAACTTTACTTTATATTTACACATAGAATAAATAAAGACAACCTTACTTTAATACGGTTGCTTTACGAACACGGACATCAACCAATGGTCGGTCGTTTGCATCAACAGGCTGACGTTGAATACGCTCAACAACATCTAAGCCCTCCAACACTTGTCCGAACACAGTGTACTGTCCGTCCAAATGAGGTGTTCCTCCCGCCTCCTTATACATCTGACGTACCTCTGGTGTCATCTGTACCGTACTATCTGTATGAGCATTAAGACGTTCCTGCGCCCAATCAAGCTGTCCGTCAGAGAATTTTATTCCCCATACAATATAGAACTGTGAAGCAGAAGACTCACGCTTCGGGTTGACATCATCGCTCTCACGTGCTGCAGCTACAGCGCCACGACGATGCAATAGCTTCGGATAATTTATCTCAGCAGGAAGCGAATAGGTCTCAGGCGTATCGCCTAATGCCTGTCCGGGCTTTGCTGTCTTCGAAGCCATATCACCAGACTGTATCATAAAATCCTTAATAACACGATGAAACAAAACACCATTATAGGCACCACTGCGCACCAACTTTAAGAAATTGTCACGATGATGTGGTGTCTCATTATAAAGTTGAATACGAATGTTTCCACTGTCTGTTTCCAACAATACTTCATGACGTAATGTGTCTGTCAAAGACTGTGCTTGAACATTAGCAACAAACAAAATCAGCAAAAAGGAATATAATAACTTCTTCATCTTTTTTAATAAAGCGCAAATTATCCGCAAAGATAAACATTTAAGAACAAATAACCTAATTAACCGATAACAAAAAAGCGCTTAAAAGGACAGATATATCAAGGAAAGAACGTACCTTTGCACAACAAAAGAAGGTCGTTGATGATATCCCCTCTTGAATTATTTACGTGAAAAGAAAAATTTCTTTTCATGACAATAAAGATTTCTACTCACGTAAATAAATATTTATTTTCACGTAAATAATTTGCAAAAGCAAGTCTATAAGCATTAAAGTCAGAATAGAGGATAACTATTATAACGACTGAATTTCAAACAATTAATAACTTTCATATATTGTAATAAATAGTAAATGACACAAACAAAAAGTATATTTCAACGCCCACTATGGGTAACAGTCTTTGCCCTAACAGCTGCAATTGCATGGGGCTGGGCATATCCCTTGATTAAATTAGGTTTCTCAGAGTTTGCCATCACAGCAGATATGACAGGCTCTAAAATGCTTTTTGCAGGTATTCGCTTCTGTCTTTCAGGACTGATAATATTGGCAATTGCAGGTGCAAAAAAGCGTGATTTCAAAGTAAGAAAACCTGTCGATTGGTGGTACATCCTATTGTTCTGTATGATGAATACCACACTTCATTATGCCTTTTTCTACTTTGGTCTATCTCATAGTGAGGGTTCACGAGCAGCCATTCTCAACTCGTTAAGTGTTTTTTCTGTTGTTATCTTCGCTTGTATCTTCTTTAAGAGCGACCGTATGACAGTGAAGAAAATCATTGGTTGTATTGTTGGTTTTGCAGGTATATTATCGCTGAATTTAGGCGGAGCAGAGAGTGGGCAGTTCACTTGGTTAGGTGACGGAATGATTATTCTTAACGCCCTTTGTGGTGCCTCAGCATCACTACTTACTCGTGGATTGGGTAAACGTGTTGATGTCTTTGTCGGTACTGGCTATAGCTTGGCGATAGGTGGTGCATTATTGATTATCCCCGGTCTGCTTATGGGTGGTAAACTTCCACAGATTACTCTCTTAGGTATTACTTACCTCCTTTTGCTCATCGCTATTAGTACATTAGGTTTTACGCTCTACAACAAACTGCTCACCTGCAATCCTGTCGGTAAGGTAGCAATCTATAACTCACTGATTCCTATTGTAGGAGCTGTCACCTCTTGCCTATGTCTAAACGAAACATTCTACATCAAATATATGATAGCGGGCATCTTAGCAGCAGCTGGAATATATATTATCAATAAGAGTTAGTCTTCTAAGCATCTGCTTGGTGTGAAGAAGCTACAGTCATAA
>CAMUQM010000244.1 GCA_947095945.1 uncultured Prevotella sp. | reverse complement strand
CAACAGACTCTCCGTAACGTTAATCTGCTGTGCCACTTCCTTGATAGAATAATACAGTTTATGCGGATTCTCTGCCATGTCTTAGTAACTTTTATATCAATTATTTACACAAACTCGGTGCTGATTGAGAAGACTATGTCCACCTCTAAAAGAAGTTTTTACGTATTCAGCAGCCTAATTGTTTGCAAAAATACTCAAAAGTCAGTATCTTTGCAACACTTTTAGGTAGAAAAATTGAATTAAAAATAAAATAAAGATGATGACAGCAAACGAAATCCGCGACTCTTACTTGAAATTCTTTGAGTCGAAGGGACACGTTATCGTACCGTCTGCCCCTATGGTTATTAAGGACGACCCTACGCTGATGTTCACTAATGCTGGTATGAACCAGTGGAAAGATATTATCCTCGGAACAAAGGAACCAGAGCCTCGCCGCCGCACTGATTCACAGAAATGTCTGCGAGTTAGCGGTAAGCATAATGACTTGGAAGAGGTAGGTCGTGATGCAGCTCTCAGCCACCACACAATGTTTGAGATGTTAGGTAACTGGAGCTTCGGTGACTATTTTAAAGAAGGAGCAATTGATTACGCCTACGAATACCTTGTAGACGTACTCCACCTTGATCCAAAAGACCTCTACGTAACTGTCTTTGAGGGTGATAAGGCAGAGGGAATATCACGTGATGATGAGGCAGCAAGCTATTGGGAGAAACATTTCCCTAAGAATCATATCGTCAACGGAAACAAGCACGATAACTTCTGGGAGATGGGTGACACAGGTCCTTGTGGTCCTTGTTCAGAGATTCATATTGACTTCCGTTCAGAGGAAGAGAAGGCTAAGGTACCTGGTGAGGAACTTGTAAACAAGGATCACCCACAGGTTATTGAGATTTGGAACATCGTGTTCATGCAGTTTAATCGTAAGGCAGACGGTAGCCTTGATCCATTAAAGATGCATGTTATCGATACTGGTATGGGCTTTGAGCGTCTCGTTCGTCTCATGCAGGGCAAGAACTCTAACTATGATACTGACATCTTTGCACCAGTTATTGCAGAGATTGAGAAGATTTCTGGTAAGAAATATAACCACACCTTCCCAGAGGGTGCTAATGGTGAGGGCATCAATGAGGAGCAGAAGGTAGACATCGCTATGCGCGTTGTTGCCGATCACCTTCGTGCAGTTGCTTTCTCAATTGCCGACGGTCAGTTGCCAAGTAATGCTAAGGCTGGTTACGTTATTCGTCGAATCCTTCGTCGTGCCGTACGTTATGCTTATACCTTCCTCGGTCAGAAGGAGGCTTTCATGTTCAAGTTGCTCAATGTATTGGTACGTGAGATGGGTGCTGCTTATCCAGAACTCACCGCACAGCGTGAACTCATTGGGCGTGTAATGAAAGAAGAAGAGGATTCTTTCCTCCGTACATTGGAAAAGGGTATTATGCTCCTCAATGGCGCGATGGATGAGTTGAAGGCACATAGCGAGACACAACTCGATGGTAAGGAGGCTTTCCGCCTCTTCGACACCTATGGTTTCCCACTCGATTTGACAGAACTTATCTGCGCAGAGAACGGCTATACAGTAGATGAAAAGCAGTTCAATGAGGAGATGGCACAGCAAAAGGCACGTGCCCGCAATGCTGCTGCTGTTGAGAATGGTGACTGGGAAATACTGCGTGAAGGCGAACAGGAGTTTGTTGGTTATGACTATACAGAATACGAGTGCCACATTCTTCGCTATCGTAAGGTGACACAGAAGAAGAACAGCTTCTATGAGCTTGTACTCGATCATACTCCTTTCTATGGTGAGATGGGTGGTCAGGTAGGCGATCAGGGTGTACTTGTTAGCGAGGACGAAACAATCAGCATCATCGACACCAAGCGTGAGAATAACCAGAGCGTGCATATCGTTAAGGAATTGCCAAAGAACCTTGAAGCTGACTTCATGGCTTGTGTAGACACAGATAAGCGTGATGCTTCAGCTGCTAATCATACAGCAACCCACCTTCTCGACTATGCTTTAAAGCAGGTTCTTGGTGAGCATGCAGAGCAGAAGGGTTCATACGTAAGTCCTGACACCCTTCGTTTCGACGTTTCTCACTTCCAGAAGATTACCGATGAGGAACTTCGTCAAGTAGAGAAGCTTGTCAATGAGATGATTCGTAAGGATTATCCAATGGACGAGCATCGTGATACGCCAATGGAGGAGGCAAAGAAGATGGGTGCCGTAGCCCTCTTCGGTGAGAAGTATGGCGACAAGGTTCGTGTTGTTCGCTTCGGTCCAAGCTGTGAGTTCTGTGGTGGTATTCATGCCACATCAACAGGTCGTATCGGCTTCTTTAAGATTGTCGGCGAGAGTAGTGTAGCAGCTGGTGTACGCCGTATTGAGGCTATGACAGGTGAAACTTGTGAGAACGCCATCTACACTCTTGAAGATACTTTGCGTGATTTGAGAGCAATGTTTAACAATGCTAAGGACCTCAAAGCTGTTCTTACAAAGTTTGTTGAAGAGAACGACAGTATTAAGAAAGAGCTCGAGAGTTTCCGCGCTCAGGCTGTTAGCCGTGCTGCAAAGAACATGGTTGAGCATGCTGAGACCGTAAATGGCGTGCATGTCGTAAAAACTGTGCTGCCTATCGACCCAGCTTCTGCCAAGGACATCGTCTTCAAGGTACGTGAAGCATTGCCAGAGAAACTCGTTTGTGTACTCGGTTCTGTACACGATGAACGTCCTTTACTGTCAATCATGCTCAGTGATGACATGGTGAAAGATTACGAACTGAATGCTGGTAAGGTTATCCGTGAGGCTGCTAAACTCATCCAAGGTGGCGGTGGCGGTCAGCCACACTACGCTCAGGCTGGTGGTAAGAATGCAGAAGGCATCAGAGCAGCTGTGGATAAAGTGATTGAATTAATTAGCTTATAAAGCTATTAAATACAAAAAAGAAGAGGGTGTGTCAAAATGCAAATACCATTTTGATAATCTTACAGTTTGAAACAATTCATTTAAAAAGACCATTTCTGTACTCGATTTTGAGTAAAGAAATGGTCTTTTCTTTGCTTTAAGAAAAAAACACTTATAGTTTGAAAGTTGTCAAGTTATTAATTTGCATTTTGACACACCCTCTTCTTTTTTATTTATTTGTTTTTTGCATTAGTCTTTGTATAAGGAATAATTGAAGATAAGCAAGACTTACTCTTTCAATGTAACATTGATAGGGTGAAATACGTCTGTTGGCAAAAATTTGTCATTCTTTTCTATTCAATAGTCCGTTAAATTTTCGCAGTTTGCGAAGCTTTCACCCAAAAGCCAACAGG
>CAMUQM010000243.1 GCA_947095945.1 uncultured Prevotella sp. | reverse complement strand
GGGAAGAGTTCTTTCGCTTTCTGACCAGCCTTGTCTGCTTGTTGGTGTGCAATACGAGTGTTACCACCGCTGTAAACCTGTACACGGAAGCCTCTAACCTTCTTTACACCTTTCTTGACACGTTTGGTCACAATCCGCGTATCTTCTGTCTCATCCCATGAAGGGATGTGCGGTCTTCTGACTAAACGCTTGACAACCTTTGTTCTGATAGGTTGTAAAGTACTGTTGTCGGGGCGTGCAATTTCTGGTTTATGGTCTTCTATCTTTGGTACAACGAGCTGTTTTGTGTCTGGCGTTTTGATTGTTGGACGTGCAGTCTCGTTTTGACTCTCTACTTTCTTTTGGTTTTTATTATTCTTCTTTTGTGCTTTCTTGCCATTTACCAATGCGTCAATCTCGGAACTTTGTGATACCGTTACTGACCCTTGAGCATTAACAGCCACAACAGCTGTCAGCATAAAAACTATGATTGTAAGGAGCCTTTTCATTCTTTAATCTTTAATGTATAAAAATTGAAATAGAGGTTGTATCAAACAGGACAATGGTTGTTGACCATGTGACAGTTTGATACAGCCTCTTAGATTATCTTTGAATTACTTCTTCCAAGCATCAATGATAGCCTTGAAGTCAGCAGCCTTCAATGAAGCACCACCAATCAAGCCACCGTCGATATCTGACTTGCTGAACAATTCAGCAGCGTTGCTTGCGTTACAGCTACCACCATAGAGGATTGTTGTGTCCTCTGCAGCCTCTTTGCCATACTTCTCAGCAACGATTGAGCGGATGTAAGCTAACATCTCCTGAGCCTGATCAGATGTAGCAGTCTTACCAGTACCGATAGCCCAGATTGGCTCATAAGCCAAGACGATGTTCTTCCAGTCCTCAGCTGAAAGGTGGAATACTGAACCCTCAAGCTCAGCCTTTACTACCTCGTTCTGCTTCTCAGCCTCACGCTCCTCAAGAGTCTCACCGCAGCAGAAGATAACCTTCAAACCGTTAGCCAATGCCAACTGTACCTTCTCCTTCAAAATCTCTGCTGTCTCACCGTAGTACTGGCGACGCTCAGAGTGACCGAGGATAACGTACTGTGCACCAGTGCTCTTTACCATAGCG
Organism: uncultured Prevotella sp.; assembly: GCA_947095945.1. Taxonomy (GTDB): domain Bacteria; phylum Bacteroidota; class Bacteroidia; order Bacteroidales; family Bacteroidaceae; genus Prevotella. Next base: position 2,218 of record CAMUQM010000243.1, on the reverse strand, counting down.
GCAGAAACCTCACCTGTGTAAGCACCCTTCTCCTTGTCAGCGCAGTTCTCAGCACCGAGAGCAACCCCCTCAGCATCCAATACCTGTGCAACACTTGCAAGGTGAATGAATGGAGTACAGATAACAACATCACAATTTGGCTTCTCTGCCTTCAGTGAGTCGTTGATTTCCTTTGCCAAAGCAATACCTTCCTGCAGGGTTTCGTTCATCTTCCAGTTACCTGCAACAATTTTCTTTCTCATTTGTCTTTTACGTTTTAAAAGTTGATATAATTTATTTGATTGTTCTTTTTGTATTAACCATTCTTCCTTTTGCTTCAACCATTCCTCGCGCTTTCTTACCCATCGTGTCCATGACCAGATGCGGTCGGCAACAATAAGGAGGGTCAGCGGGAAGATATAGCAAATGAGGATTAGCACAATCTTTGTCCATGTCTTATTTTCTGGTTCACGTCCTGCCTCAATAAGTGACAATGGAGCGTTCAGTTCTGCTTGTTTTGGCAGGTCATTATGGCTCCACTTATTGATGATAGTGCCTTTATAAAGCAATACCAAACCGGGATTACTTCGGATAATGGTTTTTAGGGTTGTACCATCCGTTGTATAGAAAGGATACTCCGCTCCAGTAATATCTCGCCAGTGTTTTACGGCTTTATCTGTACTTGCTGTGAGTCCATAGAAACCATAACCATTCTCTTTCGCGTATTCATAGATAGCATCAATCTCACCAAAGTTACTATCATCGGCACGCTCCAATACTGGGGCTACGAGTAGGAACGTATATCCATCTTTGGTTAGTATGCTATCAGTAAGGTCTTCTCCTGTCTTCTCGTCTGTAATTGAAAAGTCGTGGATAGGAGGTTCATAGCCTTTTTCGAGAATCTCCTGATGTGTATCTTTGAATACCCATGTTGAGTCATCGTATGGGTAATCATTCTCAGTGAACTCTTTTGTTACACCATCTTTCTCGCAAATAAAGGTTGTCTTGTAGGTTGTCTGCTTTGCACCTTTGGGAATCTCCATTGCTTTCTTGATGTTCTGCCCAATATAATAAGGACGGAAATCGAAGATAGGCAAATGATAAAGACTCAGTATAGATGCTGTGAATATAAAGACAATTGTAAAGTAGAATGCTATCCACTGGTTGGTCTTTGATACAAAGCGTATCTGATAAAGCGGCCAACGTGCAAGGATGATGGCAGCAGTCAAGAGTATAAGGTTCTTAATGAAAGTCTGTGTGTTTGTGAGATGAATGGCATCACCAAAGCAACCACAGTCTTGTATTGGATTGCTTACGGTAAGCCAAAGGGTCACGAGGGTCATGACAGCCATTAAGAATAATGATATCTTGCTGGCAAGTCGTCGGCGAATGGCAAGTAAGAGCATTACGCCTAAGGTGAATTCTATGGCAGCCAGTCCGACTGATATCATCAATTGCGCCCAATCTGGAATATATGCCGACAGTTGCACCGCCTCTAAGTATTCAGCAATCTTATATTGCGAACCTAAAGGGTCAATCGCCTTGACAAATCCCGAGAAGATAAATGTCAAAGCAAGTAGCGCACGGCTGAGAATTACCAGTATGGACTTTATTTTACTCATGTAGTTTGATTGCTCCGAAGACTGCGTAGTTCATTATATCCATATAATTGGCATCAATACCCTCGCTGACAAGTGTTGCACCACCAAGGTCTTCAATCTCCTTGATACGCTCAATCTTGGTCAGGATAAGGTCAGTATAGCTGCTTACACGCATGTCGCGCCAAGCCTCGCCATAGTCATGATTCTTCTTTATCATCAGCTCGTAAGATTCCTTTGCATAGCTGTCGTAAAGTGCCAATGCCTCATCAGGTGTCATGTCAACGCTGTCGACAAAGCCTTTTGCTAACTGGATAAGTCCTACGATACTGTAATTTATCAATGCGATAAACTCAGGACGGATACCTTCACCCACCAAACTTTCACCCGTAATCTCCAAAGAGCGGATGCGTTTAGCCTTAATAAAGAGCTGATCGGTAAGGGAAGATGGGCGCAGAATACGCCATGAAGCACCATAGTCGTGGAGCTTCTTCCCAAAGAGACTTCTGCACTCTGCGAGTACATCTTGAAATTCCTGCTGTGTCTTTGTCAGTTGACTTGCCATAGTCTTATATTGATTTGACTGCAAAAATACAGAATTTCGCTGTAATAAACGAATGAATTAACAACTATTCCAGTCT
>CAMUQM010000242.1 GCA_947095945.1 uncultured Prevotella sp. | reverse complement strand
ATGTTGATTTTTACTCCTTTCCAATTAATACTTACATTCTTACTCAGAATTGTTATCCCTCGTTCGCGCTCCAAATCATTAGAGTCGAGAACTTCTCCGCTATTGTCTTGTCCGTCACGGAAAAGCTTTCCAGCGAGCATCATCTTGTCAACCAAGGTTGTCTTACCATGGTCTACGTGCGCAATAACTGCGATGTTACGAATATCTTGCATTTAAATTCCTTAAAAAGCTTACGCTAAATTTATGGTGCAAAATTACGAATAAAAAATGGAAAACGTTTGTGGTTCCAATAAAAAGTTGTAACTTTGCACAGCATTTTCGGAACGTCCGATGCATTTGATGTCGTAACCCGTTGTGATTAAGGCGGCTAACGACGGAAAGATGTAATTGCAAATCATATTAATCAAAACAAAATTATGTATTTAGACAAGACAAAGAAGGCAGAAATCTTCGCACAGTATGGTAAGGCACAGAGCACAACTGATACAGGTTCAGCTGAGAGCCAGATTGCTCTTTTCTCTTATCGTATCAAGCACTTGACCGAGCACGTAAAGAAGAACCGCAAGGACTACGTTACAACTCGTTCATTGACACAGCTCGTTGGTAAGCGTCGTGCATTGCTCGATTACCTCTATGATCGTGATATTGAGCGCTACCGTGCTATCATTAAGGCTTTGGGTCTCCGTAAGTAAGATTTCTGAAAGCAAAAAATAAAAGGTAAGAAAGTCAAAGTTGGATTATCCATACTTTACTTTCTTACCTTTTTCTTTATACTATCCGTTTAGTTTCTATAAATATAATATTATCCAATTTATCAGATTCTTTTGTTAAATCTGGTGATTGGAAATAGAATAAAGGCTTATATACTTGTATTTATTGTATGACTATCTAATACAAGTGAGTCATACAGAAAGAGTTAATTACATATATAAATGTTGAAAAAGCAATAGTTACTACGTCTATCTATTACTATGCCTTTCCGTCTACTACAAACTACTTGTCCCTTTATTTGTCAATGTCTGTAAACTATTTTCGTATATCTCAAAACCTATTGATGCTTAACTGGCTTTGAGAAGATGCCTAATTGGCTTCTAATATATGCTCTTTTGGGATGTTACTAACGCCCTTTTGAAGTCCAAATAAGCACCTTTTCTTGCACGACTTTATAACTAATTGATTTCCTGTTGGTTGCAAACTTGTCTTTTATACGTGTTTTTCGTCTTTATTTTAGAAGTTTTGTTCGAAATTATGTAATTATTTTTCACAGTCTTGTGCAGTTAAAATGAAAATGTTTTTTGAGTGGGAGGGCGAGGATAAAAATAGGCAGTTGACTGCTTAACAATGTTTTTGTTTAACGAGTAATTTTGGTTCTTCCGCTAAAGCCACACACTCTATACAGCAAGCGTGATGCATTTAACGGAAGAGCCCTTTTAAGTATATTTTTGCCATATTAGAGAAAACGTCTCTAAGTACACTTTTCTCATGTCAGGCATTTTCATAAGAATAATTCGTTATAGGTTGAAGCTGATACCTCCAATGACCCATGTCTCAGGCTGTGGAACATTGCCATAGTCAATGTAATGGGCACCAAATAAGTTGTTAGCCTCAACGTATGCAGTCCACTTCTGTGCATTCCAACTCATACGACTGTCTACAATTCCATAGCTCTTGTAGCTTTGTCGTTGATTGTTTGTATCGATATAGTTTCCCATACGATGTTGGAAGCGATAGTAGAAACCAAGGTCAAGATGCTGCCAAAGGTTTAATTGAAGATTGCTGACAAACTTATTCTTTAGATATTCCAAAGCATATTTACTCACATAACCCTGTTCGTCAATCTTCTTTTGGTGGATGTAGCTATAAGCAACACCAAACTTCTTAAAGAACTTTTGGTTTGGAAGAAGTTGGTGGAGATTAAAGTCGAGAGAAGCTTCTGTTCCAAAGTCTTTTATCTTTCCAAAGTTCACACTCTTCCATATCACAGCTCCGTCAGCATCTAATGTGCCGTCACTAATCCAGTCGATAAGGTTCTTGTGGTTGTTCCAGTAAAGGCTTGCCTTTGCTATGATGCCTTTGTTGTCGTATTTCAAACCTGTTTCGAATGCTGAAAGTTCTTCTGGGCGAAGATGTTTGTCTGCCTTATGACCGCCAACAGAGTAGAATAACTCGGTGACAGACGGCATACGGAGGGATGTATTGTAGGAAGCGTAAAGTTTCCAAGCGTTTCCTATGCGGTAACTTACATCAGCTCCGGGATAGACATGCATTGGCATATCTGCCTGACTGTTCTTGACAGCGGTCAAGCCAGCTGACAGTGTGAAGCGGTCAAGGATGATGTTATGTTCAAGGACAAACTGAATATTCGTACGGTTTAGTCCAACGGTGTATTCTCTGTCTGTGCCGTGGATATGCTTTGGACGGGAGAGTGGCTCACCGAGGTTACCACTTACGAGGTCTTCGTTACGTAGTTCTGCAGCAAAGGCAGTACGTCCAAGTGTCCAATCAAAGTAGGCATTGAGGTTTACACCATAGATATCAGTGCGGTGATAGTTGAAAGGATACTTGTTGGCAGCACCACGAAAGAGTTCAAAGCGGTCCATGCTGCGGTTCCAGTAGATAGAAGGACGAATGTGAAAACGTCCACGGAGGTTCTCTGCTTGAATGGCAGTAAAGGTTTTGAATGTGTGTTCAAACTGGTCATCAAACTTTGCTGAATAAAACGTATTTGAACCGAAGTCTTTCACACTCATGCCAGTATGCCAGCGTACGGCAATGTCTTCGTCCGTATAATTACCTTGATAGAAGACTTTTGCGGTGCGATAATCAGCGTTGAGGCTGCCTGCTTTGTTGCGAAGATAACCATCGCTGCGTGTGTAAGACGCTGATAGCTGATTGTTCCAATGGCCTTTTGAGGCAATGTTACCACGCACTCCAGCACTGAGATAGCCGTAGGAACCACCTTTAATATGTGCTGATAGACTTGTCTTTTGTGGAGTTCTGGTTACGATGTTTATAGCACCTAATAAAGAAGATGTACCATAAACGCGGGCTGCTGGACCCTCAAGGACTTCTATTCGTTCGATTTCACTGATGTCAACAGGGAAATCAAAGGAGTTGTGTCCTGTCTGTGCATCACAGATGTTGATACCATTAAGGAGGACAGTGATTTGTTCTGAGTTACCACCACGGATACTTACATCGGTTAAGGCACCTAAAGGTCCTTTCTGTCGGACGTCAACTCCGGCGGCATACTTCAGCAAATCGTTTACACTTTGTACTGGTGCCGCTTGGATATCCTCACGACTCAGTACAGTTACCATTCTCGCTTGCTGACTAACTGTCA
>CAMUQM010000241.1 GCA_947095945.1 uncultured Prevotella sp. | reverse complement strand
TTTGATAAGCGTACCCATATAGATAAAGTGGTATGTGTTACGGCTCCAGAAGAAGAGCGTATCTGCCGAGTGATGGCACGCGATGGTATTAGTAGGGAAAAGACGCTTGAGTGGATGGCACGTCAGCTACCGCAAGAAGAGGTGTTACGACGTAGTGATTATGAAATCATCAATGATGGAATACGACCTCTCGCTCCGCAGGTAGACCACTTACTTTCCGTTATTTCAGAATAATTAAATTATAAACAAGAATAAATTAAAATGTTACAGACAATTCTTTCAATCGCAGGTAAGCCAGGTCTTTATAAACTGGTAAGCCGTGGTAAAATGAATCTTATCGTTGAGTCGCTTGATGAAACCCACAAGCGTCAGCCAGCATTTGGCACAGACCGTGTTACGAGTCTTGCTGATATCGCTATGTTCACCGAGACCGACGATGTTCCATTGGGTGAGGTGTTGGCAAAATTGCGCGACAAGGAAGATGGCAAGGTGGCTTCTCTAAATTGGCGCAAGGCTTCTGCTAAGGAGTTGCAGGACTACTTCGCAGAGGTTCTTCCTGACTTCGACCGCGACCGTGTACACACAAGTGATATCAAGAAACTTCTTCAGTGGTACGAAATCCTCGTTAAGGCTGGTATCACCAACTTCGAGGAAGAGATGAAGCCAACAGAAGGTGATAACATTGACGATAGATTGTAATATTGCTTTCAAGTCAGAAAACAAAACAGTAAAAGCACTGTGAGTTCGCTCGCAGTGCTTTTTTCTTGTCTGTTCTATAGGGATGTCAGATACTATTTAAAACCGTTTTGCATAATTTCCACGGAAATACCAGCTTGGCGTGTCAAGGTATTTTATCTGTGGATTAATGCAGAACCATTGGTTGAAAATCTCTATTTCTTGCGCTGGTGTATAGCCCTGTGCGAGTAGGTAGACTGCTTCCCCAGCCTTATTAACAGCCTTGTCGACAACAATAACAGTATGTCCGGGATGACCGCCGTTGATAATCACATCGCCAACCTGTAGTTCTTTTCCAGTAATGGTAGTTAGCTCTTTCTCAAGTGATGCTGTTCCTGCATACGTGAAGACGAGATTTAGATACTTCCGGAATGTTTTATAAGAATAGTCTGCACCTGTGTCCTTACTATACCAGCACCGCCACGTTTTCTTATCAATGTGGATACGTTCTCCTTTTGCCCAACGAGCGTAATCAGCTCGGAAACCATTGGTGAAGTTGAAGTGAATCTTGTCATACTGTTTCGTCTGCCAAAGCCATAAGGCTCTTAGGTAGATAACAGCATCGGCACACTGTTCAGCTTCTCCATGACCAAAGTCGATGTCTACAACCGCACCTGCATAATTTCGCCGCTTGATGCTACCATTATAATAATGTAAGTCACTTCCAATAGGCTTTAGCGGTAAATTTCGTAGGAACGAACCGAACGTCCCCTCTGTTAGTTTCACTTTTTCGTAGCCAGTGGGCGGTGCCAAACGTTGTTGTTTGCCAGCGGGCGGTTGCTTAATAGTAGTAGTTTTCTCTACTGGCTGTTGCGGCTGTCCGTTGCTCTTTCCTGTACAGGAGAGTAGGAGTGTAGTCAATATTATGGGAATAGTGTGAGTTGTCCTCATTGTTTTCTTTATATGAATTTTATAGTCTTTGCTTGCAAATATACGTATAATTTGCCAACTTGTCAAGTTGTTGTTATAAAAAGTGTTGTATGTCTTCTTGTTTTTAAGGAGGAAAAAGGTGCTCTCTTTTCTTCTTTTTCCATTTCTTTTATGCAGATTTAGCTTTTGCTTTTAAAAGTAATAGGTTGTTATCATAGATTTATTTTCACGAGTAAAAATATTTATTTACGTGAAAAGAAATATTTTTTTTCATGAAGAAAAATATTTTTGTTCGTGAAAATAATTTGCGAGAGTGTAGTTTCTATATGAAAAAAGGTTGTCTGTTTAGGCTCTTTTTCTTATACTTTGAGTGCTTAATAGGTGGTGTTATAAAATGTAAGATAGTCGTTTGTAGATACAAAAAGCCCCCAAACATGTTCTGTCTGGGGGCACATTCACCAATAACTAATCCATTTCATCAAAGTTCCTCAGCTTATAGCATCAGAACAAGAACCTTTCATCAGGGAGTGGGGGTTGTTTAACCCACTGTAATCTGGCGTGCAACCTTCTGCTCCTCTACCTGAATCTTAGGCAAGGTGATGGTAAGCACTCCGTTTGCTACGCGTGCAGCAATTCCGTCCTTCTGAACATCATCTGGCAGAATCAGGGTCTGCTCATACTTGCTGTATGCGAACTCGCGACGGAGGTAGTGAGCCTTCTGCTCATTCTCCTCGGCTTTCTTCTCCATCTTAATGGTCAAATCGCCATCGCTGTTGATATTCACATCGAAGTCCTCCTTACTCAGGCCCGGTGCTGCAAGCTCTACAGTATAATTATTATCCGACTCCAGTACGTTGATTGCTGGTGCTGTCGGATTTGCCTTAGGCATATTTGCTGTGTTCAAAAAATCATTGAAAACCTCTGGTAACCATGAATTTCTATACATAACTTTGTCTCCTTTACTTTAATTTGTTTGTTAATGTTTTGTACTGACTAATATGCAAGGAGCATACCATTGAGAGTTTTGTGACAAATTGTCTGATCTGTGTGACAATTTGACTTATTGTGTCAATTGGTCTAATTGATCCAATAAGGCTAATTGTTTTTCTCTTTTGTTATAATTAGTGTATGTATACACGCTTTTTAGATTGATTTGATATTTTTATATGTGTAAAATAAAAGAAAATGTAATTATCTTTTGCTTTTTGTGTATATATTCTCTATATTTGCGGTATATTAATCAATAATTAGATGTCTATGAAACATTTTTACTTATCTGCAAAGCTATTTGTAAGCCTTTGTTTAGTAGGTCTAACAAGTATGGCATATGCACAAAACAGAACAGATCGAGTGGCTAACCCTCTGAATCAGGTCGCTTCTGCGCAGACAACGGTAGAGTTGTTAGATGATCCTTTTTTCTATTCATTTAATAATGGTAAGCCTCTACAGTGGGAAACTGCAGGAACGGTCACTCAGTTAAGTGCTGGCGACCGATACAGTAGTGATACTGGTTTCGGTGTTGGTATTGAAACCTCTGTGGCGACTGAGGGCTACCTCAAGCAGGTGATTGACCTCAAACGTACTGGTAAGGAAGTTGTTGAGGGCGACGAATTGGAATGTCTTGTACATTATTGTACGGTGGAGAGTAAGCGTCCAGAAGGTCCATTCCGTCTTGCCTTGCGTTGGTTGGATGCTGCAGGCAATGAGCTTGTTTCTGCAGAAAAAGACTTTATCAATAATCC
>CAMUQM010000240.1 GCA_947095945.1 uncultured Prevotella sp. | reverse complement strand
AAGACGGAGAGCACTTCCAAGGACTTGTTTGATTGCTCTGTAAATCGTTTCTTTGTGAAGGGGCAGGAGAGTATCTACTATACCTATAATAACGGTAAGCTGGCATCCGATCCGAAACTTGCTTGCCAGAACTTTATCAATGCCTTGGAGCGTATCCCGAAGGTAATAGAGTCGCACGAAAAGGAGATGGAAAAGGTCGCAGCCAATAAAGACGTTTACACCAACATTGCGGGCAGCTCTTGGAAAAAGGAAGAAGAGCTTCGCACGCTCAAAGGCGAGGCAGCCGAACTGGATAGGCGAATTGCACTTACCCTTGCTCCACCGGAGGAGGAAAAAGAGGATATAGGGCAAGAGGCACAGCATGGTGCCATACAGCAAAGTAAATCAGTAGATGATATATCAGAACCCCGTTCTTATAAGAATTCATTCTCAAAAAACACAGACAACATACCTTTGCCCACATCTCCCAAGAACAATAGTCAGCAGAATGTATCCGACAACAATGACATTACGAGCAAAGTTATTATCTCAAAACCAAAGTGGAAGATGTAGAATGTCTTATTGTATCGAAAAGCGCCAAGTACTTGAAATAAAGTGTTTGACGCTTTTGAGAAACCGTATCAGAGAATTTGACAGATTCATTGTATAATTTCTATTCTGACAACAGAGCTGTCGTCATCTACCAATGTTGGAGGTGTCTGCTCTTTATGGTGAAAACAATGGGGAATATCATGAACTTTGTAATAGCCATCACTACAAAGCAGCAGAGAATCACCCATGTTCAATGGCAAACGTTGAACCTGAATGGGGTTTCTAAAACCTCTTCCCGCAATGCAAGTTGTCAGATAAGTGTCTGCTCCTTGCATAATGGTATCATCGTTTGTTAGTTGAGTTACTTCTCCTTGTTTGTCTCGATAGTATAGGCGCACATCTCCCAAAGATGTGTAGAAGAGCATAGCATCACTGATATATACAAGAAGTAAAGCCGAACCCATCTTGGATTTCTTCTCCTTGCAAAAAGCAGCCAAATGCTCATCAGCATATTTGATGCTCCTGAGGATATGTTCCGTACAATCAATTATATCGGTTTTTACAAAATATTCTGAGATAGCTTCGCAAACAATTTTTGAAGCACTTTCCGGCAACGACAAACCACTCATCCCATCTGCAAGTAGAATGAGTGTTGCTCCATTAGGCAATTCTCGTTGGAGAATGTAATCTCCATTTTCTTTACCAGCCGGAATACTTAAGCTTTCAATCTGAATCTTCACCATGCAAAACTTTATCAAATACGGCAAGCATTTTTTGAAATGCGAGGAGCAGTTTCTCATAAGAAAAAACACTGCTACTATCTATAACCTGTTGTATCAGCCTGCTATTTTCTCTTTTCTCTATCTCATTCCGCAGACATTGCTCATAGTGGAAAAGATGCTCTTTTGATAGAAATCCGACAATGTCATAAGCAAGCCAATAAGCTCCGACAACAATCTCATCAAAGTCTTCCCAATCATACACTTCTGCATGCAAGTTCCTATTCAAGTTAGCAATGAAATAGTTTTCCAGAATGAATGCCATATCTACGGCATCTTTATTCGTTTGGATATTCCTGTCTAACCAAGCATTGAACTTCAATACAAATAATCCATGCAACGATGCTATCTTGATGTCGAATTCATTGTCAATCGTTACGGTAATAGCACCACTCAGCACATCAGCAAACCCCTTAACGGACATAGCTATATCCTCCTCAGGAGGCCAGTATATGTATCCATCTTCTCTTTCTATATCTCCGTATGGTACTATGTCCATTTCGTAGTCGCCATCATAGAACCGTTGATACATCTGTCCGTCTTTTTGAAACCCTTGTGCTAATAATGCCCGCTTAATCTCTTCGAATGCATCCCAATCGGGAATGGCTATGGCGAGGTCTAAATCCCTCGTCTTTCTCCCTGAACTTATACCTACTAACTGCCGAATTAAAATATCTCGCGCAGTAGCCCCGATAACAAAGAAATCCTGCCCAATCTCAGCAAAACAATGACTGACTTTTCTTAGCAGTTCAACCAACAGGGGGTTGCCAATCTTCTTACTCGAAATCTGAAAGTTCATCTTTTAATAATTTATTTGCAGCTTCAATACAACGGCTGTCTCCGCTACTTACTAAATCGGCATATATCAAAATGCAGGGCATTACATCGCCTTTCCAAAACTTCTGATATACATAAATAACTCCTTCGGTAGTCCGTGTTGCGCCAGTCTTCATCAGATTGGAGAAAGATGTCTCTGTATAGAGTTCAAAAAGTTCCGGAGTAAGGTAACCATTCAATAAATTAGATGCACACTCTCCACCCCATAACATACCATTTGGCAATGCTATTTCTTCCCATTTTTCTTTTTGTTCCGGTGTCCGAAAATCCAGCTGCTTCAACAGCAACTTGGGCTTTAATATCTGATGATAGTTTTCCGACCATAAATCGAGCAAAAGACGACGTTTTTTCAGAACTCTTTTCTTCTGAGTTACGAGAATAAACTTACGGACTTCCAATTCATCAATCACATTTTTGACAGTACCTATCGAAACTCCACTATACTCCTTGATTTCCCGAAAAGATTTGCCCACATTCTCAGGAGCTTGCAAGAGATAAAAGATTACCTTCAGGCCTGCTTCTTGGAATATAGGATAGTTTTTGTTGTTATTCACAGGGGCTTTCTCCCCTGTGTGAGAAAGGTGGAATATCACTTTCCTGCCCTTCGTGTACTGTATATTGTAGTTACCTGCCGTGTCAGCAAAGTTAAGTTCCATTTTACGCAAAGTTCCATAGACAGATGGCTGTACATATCTTGCAACCAATATGACAGGTCCCTTGTAAGTCCCCATACAGCTCTTTGATTTTTCTTCAATGCGCAGGATATTTGTTCCATTTATCTCATTTTCAACAAGGCATCGGAACTCTATGCCCATAATTCTGACGTATTGTTCCATCGAAGGCGTTTCCGGCTGAAGCGCATCGATTATGACATCTTGAGAATCCTCCCACTGTCTCCTTATCGCACTAACCGCCTGATCTATAATCTGTATTCCGTACATATCTTGTTCAATATTTATAGTCGTTCAATAGGATTGAACACTGCAAAGATAGTGAACAAAAATCAAACTGCAAATTTTTTCGTTCATTATTTAATGCTTGTTCAATTTTGTTGAACAAGCATTAAATAATGAACGGGTGCCTACCAGTTCCCTTGTTTCCGTAGCATTTCATCTATCTCTTTCCGAAGGAAAAGTAATCTGCCATTGGCTTTAAGATAAGGAATTTTTCCAGCCCAAACCCAGTTGTAAATGGTCTTTTGTTCCACCTTCAAAATTTTGGAGACAT
>CAMUQM010000239.1 GCA_947095945.1 uncultured Prevotella sp. | reverse complement strand
AAGTGGATATTCTCCTGTTCATGCTCAATCCCTTTGAGGATTGCCATCTCTTCTACAATTCCTGAGAACATTTGTAATCTCCTTTTATTATCTCCTTTAAGAAAGTCTGGAGGTCTGTATAAGTATTGATTGATAATCTTTTATAACTTCACAGGCTACTTAATTGGAGGTTAAGTTTTACATAAAATCTATACACTTGAAAAATGAAAAAGGTGGGGTGTCACTTTGGAAACCCCACCTCAATCCCTCTTCTTATAAGAAATGGGAAATAGAAAAGTCGTATCGACGATGTGATGAAAAGTCCGAGTATCAATGATAAGAGAGCTCCTCGTCTTTGTAATCCACTGACCTTGCGGCTTAGTCGCTGAAATGCGATTTATGTGGCCCGCCATTAACAAAAGAAGTCATCTCGGGTTTTCTAATTTATTTGATGACTATCCCGATCGAATCGATACGACTAAATCTGTATCCTTTCTGCTTGCAAAGTTAGTATAAAGATTTTTATCTTCCAAACATTTTATACTTAAAAGTATTTACTTCTGGAGGTAAATCTCCTTGTTCTTTGCGTTGAAAGGAGTAGAAATGATAATATTCTTTTGTGTATAACTTTTATCGTTTATTGGTTTTGTAATCTCCTTTTGACAACAATTTGCTCTCGTCTTGACCATATATTAGAAGGCGTTAAATCCTCCGCACAATTGGTGCTAAGCATCAACACTACATGTGCTAACCCTCCGCACCACACGTGCTAAGCATCGACACGATGATTAAATGAGGGAAAAAAGGCTCATTATTGTCATTTTAGAGAATGATACTAATATCCCTATTTTTTTAAAGGAGTGCATCTTGCAGAATCTCACTCAGCGTTGGATGGATATGAATGATGTCGCGTATTTTATCCAATTTAGCATCACAATTCATTAAAGCTGCAACTTCTTGAATAAGATCAGCAGAATGTGCACCATAGGAATGTGCACCAAGTATTGAACCATCTTCTGCTATCAACACCTTTATCATGCCTTCCGTTTCTTCCATACTTAGAGCCTTACCATTAGCACGATAGAAACCTTTTCGAGTAGTGTACTTGATTTCTTCGGCTTTACACTGGTCTTCAGTCTTACCTACGCAAGCTGCTTCTGGATATGTAAAGATAGCAGAAGGCATAATATCAAGACGAATATTATCTTTCTTTCCAAGAATATGATTGACAGCACGGAAGCCTTGGAAGGTTGCTGCATGAGCTAACATTTGACGAGCATTGACATCACCGATGGCATATATACCTTTTATGTTTGTTTCCATGTTGTCATCAACTACAATGCCTTTAGATGTTGTTTCTATACCAGTTGTTTCAAGACCTATATTGTCGAAGTTGGCTTGTCTACCAGTAGCAATCAATACAAGGTCGGTTTCAACGCTTTCTTCTTTGCCCTTTTTATCGAATATTATCGTTGTAAACTCTTGTCCACTCTCAGCAGGTGATACAATCTGTTTAACCGCACTCTGCATATAGAAGTTCACACCTCGTTTCTCCAAAGTCTTTCTTAAACGCTTTGCGATGTCGCTATCAATAGGAGGGAGGCATTCTTTCATAAACTCTATGACAGTCACTTCACTGCCAAAAGCAGAGAAAGCAGAGGCAAACTCCATTCCAATAACTCCGGCACCAATAATCGTGAGGCGTTGAGGAACTTTCTCGATAGAAAGTAATTCAGTTGATGTAACAATGTTTTGTGCTGTTTTAGACTGATTTACGAAGTCTTCTTCGCTCATGAAAGGTGGCATCTTTGAACGTGATCCGGTAGCAATTATAATATGTTCGGCTTCTATCTGTTCGCCATTCACCTCAATGACATGGTCTGAAATAAATCGAGCCTCACCTATTATAAAGTTTATTCCAGCCTGACTGAGCAAAGAACTTACACCCTCTCTAAGTTGATTGATGACCCCTTCCTTTCTCTCCATTACCTTTGTAAAATCGAGTGGGAGAGTCGTATCGTAAAGAGAGGAAGTCGTAAGGCGTAACTCTGCATCATGTGCAAGGCACTTGGTTGGGATACAACCCGCATTCAGGCAGGTTCCACCGGGTTGTGCTTTCTCAATAATTGTAACTTCCAAACCATTTTGAGCGGCATAGGAAGCGGTTCGGTAACCACCAGGTCCCGAACCGATTATTAATAGATTTGTCTTTTTCATATTCAAGCTCTATTATAGAGTTAGAGTATTTAATGTATAATTGCTATACATCTTCTTGCATATCGTTGATAAGCTGACGATAAGTAAGAATTGGATGCTTGGCAGCGAGTACGTCATCTACACGTCCAATAGGGGTGTCGTATGGTGCTCCCTTTACAAGTTCAGGATTTTCACGAGCCTCTTTAGCAATGATATGCATAACCTCGATAAAGCCATCAATAGTGTCCTTACTCTCTGTTTCTGTTGGCTCAATCATCATTGCCTCGTGGAACAGAAGTGGGAAATATATTGTTGGAGCATGATAACCATAATCGAGTAAGCGTTTTGCAACATCCATCGTTGTAATACCTGTACTCTTATCTTTCAGACCATCGAATACAAACTCATGCTTACAAAGGGTGTCAATAGGAAGTTCGTAAACATCTTTCAGACATTCCTTGATGTAGTTTGCATTTAGAGTTGCAAATGGTCCAACCTCCTTGAGATGCTTTTTGCCAAGTGTAAGAATGTATGTATAGGCACGAAGTATAACGAGGAAGTTACCGAGATAGGCACTAATGCGGATGTTTGCACTTGAGAACTCTCCTGTAGTATCTGGGTTATCAATCACAAATCCATCCTCCGTCTTTCTTACATGAGGCTTTGGTAGGAATGGTATCAACTTTTCGCAGACACCAACAGGACCAGCACCGGGACCACCTCCACCATGAGGTGTGGAGAATGTTTTATGAAGGTTGAGGTGAATAACATCAAATCCCATGTCACCAGGGCGTGCTGCACCTAACAATGGGTTGAGGTTTGCACCATCATAATATAGCAGACCGCCACAATCATGTATGAGCTTTGCAATCTCTGGAATATCTTTCTCAAAGAGTCCTAATGTGTTAGGATTTGTCATCATCATACCAGCGATGTCGTCTCCCAAGAGAGGTTTTAAGTCATTGACATCAACAAGTCCTTCAGATGTACTCTTTACTTCCACAATCTCTAATCCACATACTGCGGCAGAAGCAGGATTGGTACCATGGGCAGAATCAGGGACGATAACCTTTGTACGCTTCATATCACCACGCTGATGATGATAAGATGCTATAAGCATCAAGCCCGTTAGCTCACCATGAGCGCCTGCGTATGGGTTGAGTGTAACATCCGCCATACCTGTAATAGATGCAAGTGCAC
>CAMUQM010000238.1 GCA_947095945.1 uncultured Prevotella sp. | reverse complement strand
CCTCATCACGTCCTGAAACAGAGCCAAGATAAGCCATTTGTTTCTTGAATGATGCATCCATCACACAAAGCGTAAAGTAATCTTCCTTATCCACGAAAGTCTTTGTATATCGGCTGGGGCGTATATAAACAACTACTGTTGGGTCGTTATGTCCCCACATACAACCAAGATGTCCCCAACTGATAGTCATCGTGTTACATCCCTCTTGCTCATTACCTGCAGACAATAACATCCATTCCTTGCCTAAAAGGTTGAATGGATTAAACTTCAATTCTTTATAATCAACTTCCTTCATCCTAAACATTAATTAGATATACGTATAAAACATTTACCAAATACAAAAGTAAGACTTTTATACGGTTAGACAAAATACATAAAGAAAAAGTTGACGAGTAAAGAATAGGCAAGTAACTTGTTCATTTGTCTACTTGTTTGCTTGTCAACCATTTTTTGTAGTTTTTACAACATAATACTTGTCAGATTTTCGCAAATTTCGTATCTTTGCAAAAATGTTATCTCAATCATCCTTATTATTTCGGATGAGTTGTTATGATTAGAGGAATTTTTAGTATAAATTGATAAAAGGTAGATTATAGTGGATTCAGTATATAACAAGTTAATAGCCTTAGGCATTCGTCCATCTATCCAGCGTGTAGCAATCATGAAGTATTTGGTTACTCACCATACCCACCCAACAGTGGAAGAGGTTTTTCTTGCATTGAAGAAAAAACTTCCAACGGTGAGTCGTACAACTGTCTATAACACATTGAGAATGTTGTCAGAGCATGGGGCAGCATCAATGATTACAATTGATGACCATCGTGTATGTTACGATGGTATTACCGAGCCACATGCACACTTCTTTTGCAAGCGATGTGAGAAAGTTTACGATTTTGAGGCTACAGAGTTGCCACGCTATACTGGCGAAATTGGTAAGGGCTTCAGAATTGATGATACACAGCTTTATTACAAAGGTATCTGTCCTCACTGCCTTGAGGCTATGAACGAAAAAGAGGAACTTAACTAAATCCCCTATAGCCGTAGGTCGCAACACTCATGCGAGTAACGGTTGAATTATGAATAACACTGGCAAGCGAGTCAGACTCATAAAAAAGATGATGGGGGCAGCAATGCCCGCTCGTAATACAAAAACATACAAAGAAACATTATGAAAAAGAAGTTTATCTGTACCGTTTGTGGTTATATCCACGAAGGTAATGAGGCACCAGAGCAGTGCCCAATCTGTAAGGCTCCAGCAAGCAAGTTCAAGGAAATGACTGAAGATGATGTGACAGAGTTTGCTACCGTACATGAATTAGGAACTGCTTACAAAGACAAGGTTTCTGAGGAGCTTATTGAGCACTGCAAGATGACCTTCGCTGGTGAATGCTCTGAAGTTGGTATGTATCTTGCTATGGCTCGTCAAGCTGACCGTGAGGGTTACCCAGAGGTGGCTCGTGCCTTTGAGCACTACGCTTATGAGGAGGCTAACCACGCAAGCCGTTACGCTGAATTGCTCGGTGACGTCTTGAAAGATACGAAGTCAAACCTCATGGCTCGTATTGAGGCAGAGAAAGGTGCTTGCGCAGAGAAATTCGAAATGGCAAAGCTTGCTAAGAAGGAAGGTTCTGATGCTCTCCACGATACCATCCATGAGATGGCTAAGGACGAGGCTCGCCACTGTGCAGGTTTTGTTGGTCTCTACAATCGTTACTTCAAGTAAAGAATCCTTTCCTCGTTTTCCATGAGGAAGAAATCTTATAAAGACTTAAAACTGTAGCAGAATATGTTTTGCAGCAGTTCTCTCTACGGACACACAATGTGTGTCCGTTATTTGTCTCTACAAATCATAGTTATAGCTGCAAAACATAAAGAAGAAGAATATTGATAAAACGTATAGCCTCTTATTAGGATTGCTTTATTACGCTCTAATCGGTAATCTTTTCGATTGCGTTTATAGAAGAGTATTTATCTTTTTACTACATGAAGATAATATACTTCTCTTTTTTTATCGAAGTATTATACGGCAAGATGGCTTCGAAATATCAAAAGCCGTTACTTCATGATGAAGCAACGGCTTTTGTATGTTTGAGAGGATAAATCTTTTACTTCTGGATTGCAGCTACACCGGGGAGTACCTTACCCTCAATAGCCTCAAGCATTGCACCACCACCAGTAGATACATAAGAAACCTTGTCAGCAAGACCGAACTTGTTAACAGCAGCAACAGAGTCACCACCACCTACGAGTGAGTAAGCACCGTTCTCCTGAGTTGCCTGTGCAACAGTCTTAGCAATTTCACCAGTACCCTTAGCGAAGTTCTCCAACTCGAATACGCCTACAGGACCGTTCCAAAGGATAGTTTTAGAAGAGAGGATAATCTTCTTCCATGCTTCGATGCTTTCCTCTGATGCATCCATACCTTCCCACTCATCAGGAATCTGGTCGATTGGGAATACCTGACGCTCTGTATCGTTAGAGAAGTCCTTACCACAGACAGTAGCAACAGAGAGTGAAAGGTTTACACCCTTCTCCTTAGCTGCGACCATTACGTTCAATGCCTCTGGCATCAAATCGTCCTCGTGGAGTGACTTACCAATCTTACCGCCCTGTGCCTTGATGAAGGTGTAACCCATACCACCACCGATGATGAGGTTGTCAACCTTGTCGAGGAGGTTCTTTATAACACCGAGCTTAGAGCTAACCTTTGAACCACCGATGATAGCGGTGAAAGGATGCTGAGCGTTCTTCAATACGTTATCGATAGCTGTAACCTCTTTCTCCATGAGGTAACCCAACATCTTGTGGTCAGCATCAAAGTAGTCTGCGATAACTGCTGTAGAAGCGTGCTTACGGTGAGCTGTACCGAAAGCATCGTTTACATATACGTCAGCGTATGAAGCGAGCTTCTTAGCGAAGTCCTTCTGACGGTCCTTCATCTCAGCCTTTGCAGCATCGAACTCTGGAGTACCCTTCTCAACACCAACTGGCTTGCCCTCCTCTTCAGGATAGTAACGGAGGTTTTCGAGCAAGAGAGCTTCGCCTGCTTTCAATGCAGCAGCCTCAGCCTCAGCATTACCAGCATCCTTAGCGAACTTAACCTCAACACCGAGAGCATTGCTTACGTTCTTAACAATCTGGCTCAATGAAAGCTCTGGCTTCACCTTTCCCTTTGGCTTACCCATGTGGCTCATCATGATGAGAGCACCACCATCAGCCAATACCTTCTTCAGTGTTGGCAAAGCACCACGGATACGTGTCTCGTCTGTTACATGACCATTCTCATCCAAAGGCACATTGAAGTCTACGCGGACGATAGCCTTGTGTCCAGCGAAGTTAAAATCGTTAATTTTCATTTGTTTTTTATTATTTGTAACGTTATAAT
>CAMUQM010000237.1 GCA_947095945.1 uncultured Prevotella sp. | reverse complement strand
CCTTTTCAACTTCTCCGAAGACAGTGTATTGATTGTCAAGGAAAGGAGTACCACCTGCGTTGGTGTAAGCCTCTACTTGCTCTTCTGTAAAGGTAGGCTTGCCTTGTTCCTTGCAGATAGTCTTTGTTTGTTCTATTAGTTTGTCTTGTAGCTCTTGCAGTCCTACACGGTCACGATTACGTCTTAAATTCATTATCTCCTCGTGATGTTCTTTTGTAAGCTGATTAAATACTTGTTGTTCTTGTTGCATCGCCATCTGATGCTCCATTTGCTTCAGTTCTGCAGGTTTAAAGGTCTTTCCCCATACAATGTAAAACTGACTACCACTGCTTTCTTTTTCAGGGTTAACTTCATCACCAGTACGGGCTGCACTCAAGGTACCACGTTTGTGGAAGTATTGTGGATAAACAAACTCAGCAGGAATGGTATAATCAGGTCCACCTGTACCTAACATCTTACCCTTTGGAGCATTCTTACTATCTGGATCACCACCTTGTATCATAAAGTCCTTTATTACTCGGTGGAAGAGCGTACCATTGAAATACCCTTCCTTTGCAAGCTTTAAAAAGTTATCACGATGTTTTGGAGTCTCATCATAAAGGCGAATAATGATATCGCCTTCTGTTGTTTTTATTTTAAGTCTTGTTGCCATAATGCTATTTTTGATTGTTTCTTGTTGATAATGATGATGAATGATTTTAAGAAGAACTTTTTCTTGTAAATTTCTTAGGAATAACTTGTTTACTCGTCAACTAAGACTTGTTCACTTGTCAACTATAAACTTGCCTACTAACTCATAGTCCTCTTGCCTTATAGATTCTCTCCTTGGCATTGTTTATTTCTTGGAACTTCTTTTCAGCAGCCTTTCTGATGTCGTCTCCCAATGTAGAAACGCGGTCAGGGTGGTGCTTTAGAGCCATCTTACGGTAGGCAGCTTTAACCTCATCATCTGTAGCTGAAGGTGATACACCTAACACTTTATAAGCATCCTCAATATTACTGCTTGCTTTTGCTCCACTTTCTAAGTTTAGCATTGACTCTACATCTTGCGCAGAAAGTCCAATATACTGGGCAATTTCTTTCAGAGCAGCAACTTCTTCATGACTTACCGATCCGTCAGCTTTTGCAATAATGACAAGGTAATTAAGCAATTGTAGTCGCTGGCTTACGCTTGTATGAAAGCATATCTCCACACAACTTTTACGGATTGTTTCCTTGAATTGGTAAGGACCTTGCTGCTTTTGTACTTCAAATAGTTTTAGCAGAATGGATTCTCCTTGGCTTACAGCCTGTTCACCGAAATTATGACGAAGAAACTGACGTGCATACTCCATCTCGGAGTGCATTATCTTTCCATCAGCTTTTATGATATAGGAAGACAGAACAAGCAAGGAGAATAAAAAGGAGTTGCGGTCTTCTTCAAAAGGGCGAGCACCTCTAAAATGTTTTTGTTCTCCATATCCATCCTGTCTATCATCACCATTAATATTGTTTTCGCCTATCATAGCCTCATCAAGCATAGTTCCTATGCAAAAGCCTGCCAAAGCTCCTAACATACTTCCGCTAAGTATCCAGCCTAACGCGCCACCAATCCATTTTGCAATTGCCATACATTCTTTTGTTTATATAAAATAACTTCTTCTTTACTGATTATAAACAAAGATAGTGCCAAAATGTATCGTCTTACTAATTGTAAAGTTTAATAGAACAATGATAGGGCTTTTAAACTACTATCTTGTTAAATGTTTTGATAATCAGGAATGGCTTCAAGGAAAGTGTATGTCTGCTTTTCGTAATCCATTTTGCAGATATAAGTCTCTAATCCATTTGATACGACAAGATAATCAACATGGAGTAGGAGATTATAGACAGATATCTGTTCAAATACTTTCTGCGTTAATGATATGGTTGGCGCCTTATATTCAATAATCATTCTCGGTTGAAGTCGATTATCATATAGTACACTATCTGCGCGTACTTTCTTTTCTCCAACCTGCAACGGAACCTCGTTGGCAAGTAGGGTAGCAGGGTAACTCTTGTACTCAATCAGATAGTGAATAAAGTGTTGCCGTACCCATTCTTCAGGAGTGAGTGCTATGTATTTCCTGCGAAGAACATCAAAAATCTGCTTTCGTCCGTTTACCTCTCTTACTCTAATTTGGTAAGGAGGGAGGTTTAGCTGCATCATATCTAAATATCCTATATATAAATAAGGTGTAAAGTGTTAGTGAAAGTCAAATGAAAATTTTGTATTCTATCTCTTTTCTATTAACTTTGCATTGACAGACCGAATAGCAAGATGTTAGAAGGCATATCCTATTAGACAGTATTTCTGTTAATATGGACTTATAGTCTCATGCTTCTTGTCTGTGTATATGGTTTATCTTTTATGCAAAGTTAATAAAAAAGTAAATGCCAGCAAAGCAAGGACCAACATTTCAGAGTATTATGCAGGATCTGAAGAATAAGAATTTTGCCCCCATCTATATGCTGATGGGAGAAGAGTCTTATTATATTGATCAGATTTCTGGATATATAGCAGACCATGTTCTCTCTCCCGAAGAACGAGATTTTAATCAAACTATCTGCTTCGGATCAGATGTTACAGCTGTTCAGGTAGCTGATATGGCACGACGTTATCCTATGATGTCAGAATATCAAGTGATAATCGTCAAAGAGGCACAGAATATCCGTTCTTTGGAAGCGTTGGAGAAGTATCTCAAAAATCCCGTAAAATCAACCATCCTTGTATGGTGTCATAAAAACGGGAAAATTGACGCACGTAAGAAAACTGTTGGATTAGCACAGGCAGTGGGTGTTGTTTTTGAAAGTAAGAAGTTGCGAGACTATCAGCTCCCTGATTTTATCCAAAGTTATTTGAAGGAGAGGAAAGTTAGTATCGATCCAAAGGCGTGTCAGATAATAGCTGATCATATTGGTGCAGATCTTAGTCGTCTTACTTCTGAGTTGGATAAAGTGCTTATCTCTCTTCCTGCAGACAATCTTATGGTGACACCAGAAGTAGTGGAGAAAGAGATTGGTGTCAGTAAAGATTTCAATGCGTTCGAACTTAGAAATGCGATTGTACAGAAGGATTGTTTTAAGGCAAATCAGATTGTGAAATATTTTGACAATAATCCTAAGGCTGGTTCTCTTTATTCTTTTCTCCCATTACTCTTTTCTTATTTCCAAAGTTTGATGATAGTTCATTATTCTCCTCGAAAAAATACAGAGCAAGATATCGCTGCTGCTTTAGATTTGCGTAATACATGGGGAGCTAAAGATTTCGTAATAGGGCAAAAGAATTATTCTGCTCGCAAAACGATGGACATAATTTCTAAGATTCGAGATATCGATGGAAAGAGTAAAGGATTGGATAATCCTAATA
>CAMUQM010000236.1 GCA_947095945.1 uncultured Prevotella sp. | reverse complement strand
TGACTGCAACTCAGCGTGTGGCTTTCCATCGTTACGCTTTCCCTGCTGATGCAGCGAAGGGTTACGTTATATTGAACCTTTCTCAGGGTATTGGATGGGACAAGATGACTTCTTGCAGCTTCAAGCAGGAGTCGGCTAAGGTCGTTAGTGGTTACCGTATGTCACAGGGATGGGCTAAGGACCAGCGCGTTTACTTTGTTGCTGAGTTCTCACAGCCTGTCAAGTTGGAGTCAAATGAGCGTGATACAATCGGTGTCTTTTCTGTTGACAATACCGAGCAGCCACTTCTTGTAAAGGTAGGTATCTCTGCAGTGAGTGTTGAGAACGCTCGATTGAATATGCAGAAGGAGCTTTCAGGCTGGGACTTCCGCAATACTGTTGCTTTGGCGAAGGATGAGTGGAACCGTGAGTTGAGTAAGATTGCTATCAAGACAGAGGATGAGCGTGCAAGAAAGATATTCTATACAGCAATGTATCATTCGATGATTGCACCTTCAGTGTTTGGCGATGTAAACGGTGAATACCGTGGTGCAGACGGCAAGACCTATAAGGGTGACTTTACAAATTATACTACTTTCTCACTTTGGGATACCTATCGTGCAGCGCATCCATTGATGACGATTATCCATCCAGAGAAGCAACGCGACATCGCACAGACTATGCTTCATATCTTTAAGGAGCAGGGCAAGTTGCCTGTATGGCACCTTGTGGGCAATGAAACCGACTGTATGATTGGTAATCCGGGCGTTCCTGTGCTTGTTGATATTGCACTGAAAGGCTATGATGTAGATAAGAATGCAGTCTTTGAGGCTGCTAAGGCCTCTGCAATGCTTGATGAGCGTGGCATGGGATTGTTGAAGAAATATGGTTATATTCCTTGTGATCTCGATCCAGAGCATGAGACAGTTGCAAAGGGATTGGAGTATGCTTTGGCTGATGCTTGTATAGCAAAACTCGCCAAGGAATTGGGTAAGACCGCAGATTATAAGTACTTCTCAAAGCGCAGCCAATCATATCGTGACTTCTACTTCGACAGGAAAACGAAGTTTATGCGTGGTGTAACATCTAATCGTAAGTTCCGTGAACCATTCGATCCATTCAGCACTGTACACCGTCAGGACGACTATGCTGAGGGTAACGCATGGCAGTATGTATGGTTGGTACCACACGATGTGCATGGTCTTGTTTCTGCTTTCGGTGGTGAGAAACCATTTGTTTCAAAGCTTGATTCCCTCTTCATTGTTAGTGGTGACATGGGAGCAGAGGCTTCACCAGACATTACTGGCCTGATTGGTCAGTACGCACACGGTAATGAGCCAAGCCATCATATCCTTTATATGTACAACTATGTGGGTCAGCCTTGGAAGGCAGCGGACAAGATTCGCTATGTACTTAAGAACTTGTATCACGACGACTTCGATGGTTTGAGTGGTAACGAGGATGTGGGTCAGATGTCTGCATGGTACATTCTTTCCTCTCTTGGCATGTATCAGGTAGAACCTGCTGGTGGCAAATATCTCTTCGGTACACCGCTCTTCGATGAGGCTACGGTGAACGTTGGAGATGGTAAGACCTTCCGCATTGTGGCACATAACAACAGCGACAAGAATATCTATATTCAAAGTGCTAAGTTGAATGGTAAGCCTTATACCCGTTCTTACATCGACTTCAAGGACATCAAACGTGGTGGAACACTTGAGTTTGTGATGGGTAGCAAGCCTTCTCTGTTTGGTGTAAAACCTGCTGACAGACCCTAAAAGTTTTTGGAGTTAAGGAATTAAGGAGTTAAAGGGAGTTAAGACAAATGTATTGTTGGGCTATATTAATAAAAAACATTACGTTGATATTGAAGTCATCAGATTTTGACCCATATAACATTTGTCTTAACTCCCTTTAACTCCTTCACTCCTTAACTCCTAATAGTGCATCAATCTTTAAAACTAATAAATAACTATGCCTAATTTTAATGATGTTGTATCACAGTTCCGTATTGAGGGAACTGTTGAGAGTGTAAGTCCAATCGGTAATGGACTAATCAATGAAACACTGCGTGTATCAACTGTAGATGCTAATACTCCCGATTATATTCTGCAGCGTATTAACAATGCCATATTCACTGATGTAGACCTTTTGCAGCATAATATCGAGCTTGTAACAGACCATATCCGCCACAAGTTGGTAGAGAAGGGTGAGACAGATATTGAGCGTAAGTGTCTGCGTTTTGTTCAGGCAACAGACGGTAAGACCTATTACAAGGATGCTGACGACCGCTACTGGCGTATGAGTGTGTTCATTCCTAATGCTGTTACCAAAGAGGAAGTAAACCCAGAGAGCGCATTCTGCTGTGGTGAAACTTTCGGTAATTTCCAGAATATGTTGGTTGATCTGAAGGAACCATTGGGAGAAACCATCCCTGACTTCCATAACATGGAACTTCGTCTGCGCCAGTTGCGTGAGGCTGTTAGTGCTGATAAGGCTGGCCGAGTGGCTTCTGTGAAAGATATCCTTGCTGAGTTAGAGCGTGATGCTGACGAAATGTGTCTCGCTGAGCGTCTTTATCGTGAAGGAACACTGCCTAAGCGCATCTGTCACTGTGATACAAAGGTTAACAACATGATGTTCGATGCTGACGGAAAGGTGCTCTGTGTTATCGACCTCGATACCGTAATGCCAAGCTTTATCTTCTCTGATTATGGCGACTTCTTGCGCACTGGTGCTAATCATGTGGCTGAGGATAGCGATAACTACGATGCTGTTGGATTGAAAGAGGATATATTCTGTTCGTTCACAGAGGGTTATCTCAGTACTGCAGGCAATTTCCTTACACCAGTAGAGACTAGCCATCTGCCATACGCTGTGGCACTCTTCCCATATATGCAGTGTGTTCGTTTCTTTACTGATTACATCAACGGAGATGTATATTACAAGACAAAGTATGCTGAGCACAACCTCGTTCGCTCACGCAATCAGCTCTTGCTCTATCGTGACGTGCGTCGTCATGATCAGATGATGGCTGACTTTGTGAAGAAAACATTGAAACAATGAAACAACTCGAAGTAAAACGTTTGGAGTGTCAGCAGGTGAAAGCTGCTGACATTCCAGCCCTTTTCAAGGATAATAGCGTATCTTATAATAAGATAGATACAGTAGACTGGGCAGCAGAATTCCCTTACTGTCCACAGGTTGAGTTTGCTATTGCTCATAAAGATGATGCTATTCTGTTGCATTATCGAGTTGAAGAAGACTGCGTGCGTGCTGAGGCTGGTACCGATTTAGGTCCAGTTTGGCAGGACTCATGCTGTGAGTTCTTCTGCAGTCTTGATGAAGAAGGCGGTTATTATAACCTTGAAAGCAACTGTATCGGTACGATATTGCTGTGCAATGGACAGGGACGAG
>CAMUQM010000235.1 GCA_947095945.1 uncultured Prevotella sp. | reverse complement strand
CGTGTTGACAACCACAGCGAACGTGTACCTTACACCATTGCGAAATCGGACCCAGCAAAGGGAACGCTCACCATGGTTATCCAAGAGGTGGGACGCTCGTCTACAAAGCTTTGCCAGCTGAATGAAGGCGATGAGATTGTTGATATTGTCGGTCCACTTGGTACCCCATCCCACATCGAGAACTACGGTACGATTATCTGTGCTGGTGGTGGTATCGGTATTGCAGCTATCCTCCCTATCCTTACAGCTTTGAAGCAGGCAGGTAACAAGGTTATCTCCGTGCTTGCTGGTCGTACTAAGGAGTTAGTTATCATGGTAGATGACGTAAAGAAATACTCAGATGAGGTTATCATCATGACCGATGACGGCTCATACGGAGAGAAAGGTGTCATCACCGTGGGCGTAGAGAAGGTGATACAGCGTGAACACGTAGATAAGGTGCTGGCTATCGGTCCTCCTATCATGATGAAGTTCACTTCTCTTCTGGCTAAGAAATATGGTATTCCGAATGAAGTTTCACTCAATACTATTATGGTGGACGGAACTGGAATGTGTGGTGCTTGCCGTCTTACAATTGGCGGTAAGACCCGTTTTGTCTGCATTGATGGTCCAGAATTCAATGGTGACCTCGTTGACTGGGATGAAATGTTCAAGCGAATGGGAACGTTTAAGGATATTGAGACCTCCCCCAACCCCTCCGAAGGAGGGGAGTGTCTGGCAGAAAACAAGGCAGACAAAGAGACTCAAGGAAAGGCCGGAACAGCTTGCAAGACAGAAAAGGCTGCAGAAAGTTGCCAGAAAGAAAATGCTGCTACACATACAGCCCACTTATCAGAAGATATGGCAGGAGAGGCTTGGCGTACTACATTACGCAAGGCACTCAAGCCAAAGGAGCGCACAGCTATTGAACGTGTGAAGATGCCAGAGCTTGATGCTGAATATCGTGCGAAGACTCGTTTGGAGGAAGTAAACATCGGACTGACCCCAGAAATGGCTATGCAAGAGGCGAAACGTTGTCTTGACTGTCCGAAACCTTCTTGCGTAGAGGGTTGCCCTGTAAATATTCAGATTCCAGACTTTATTAAGAATATTGAGCGTGGCGACTTCCTCGAAGCAGCCAAAATACTCAAAAAAACATCAGCTTTGCCAGCCGTATGTGGTCGTGTTTGTCCACAGGAGAAGCAATGCGAGAGTCGTTGTATCCACTTGAAAATGAATTCACCAGCCGTAGCAATCGGTTATCTTGAGCGTTTTGCTGCCGACTACGAGCGCGAGAGCGGACACATGGCATTGCCAGACGTAGCACCAGCTAACGGCATCAAAGTGGCTGTTATTGGTTCTGGTCCTGCAGGATTGAGCTTTGCTGGCGACATGGCAAAGCGTGGATTCGAAGTTTATGTATTTGAGGCACTGCACGAGATTGGCGGTGTATTGAAGTATGGCATCCCTGAGTTCCGTCTTCCAAACAAGATTGTAGATGTTGAAATAGATAATCTTCGTCGCATCGGCGTACACTTCCAGACTGATACTATTGTCGGTAAGACTATCAGCATAGAAGAGTTGAAGGAGAAAGGATTCAAGGGAATCTTCGTTGGTTCAGGTGCTGGACTACCTAACTTTATGGGTATTCCGGGGGAGAACGCTATCAACATCCTTTCAAGTAACGAGTATCTGACACGTGTAAACCTCATGGATGCAGCTAACCCAGAGACCGACACGCCTATCATAATGGGTAAGAAAGTTTTGGTTATAGGTGGTGGTAACACGGCTATGGACTCTTGTCGCACTGCTAAGCGATTAGGCGCAGACGTGACTCTTGTCTACCGTCGTTCAGAAGCTGAGATGCCTGCACGTCTTGAAGAGGTAAAACATGCTAAGGAAGAAGGAATTAACTTCCTCACTCTCCATAATCCACAGGAATATAAGGCGGATGAGAAGGGCCGTGTATGTGCTGCTGTCTTAGACGTAATGAAACTCGGAGAACCAGATGCAAGTGGACGATGCCGTCCTGAATTGACTGGCGAGACCATCACTGTCGAGTGCGATCAGGTTATCGTTGCCGTAGGTGTATCCCCTAACCCATTGGTACCAAAGTCTGTAAAAGGACTTGAGTTAGGTCGCAAAGATACTATCGTTGTCAACGAACAGATGCAGAGTTCACAGCCAGAAATCTATGCTGGGGGTGATATCGTACGTGGTGGTGCAACGGTCATCCTTGCCATGGGAGACGGAAGAAAAGCCGCTGCAAATATGGCAGAACAATTATTAGCAGAAAACTAATCACCCCTACTTGTTGCTTGTATTGGGTAGTAGCACGTTTTATCAATAACAAGTTACTCCCTTTCCAACAACAACAAACTTTGATGCTAAGCCTTAACACGGTTGGTGCTTACCAACAGCACCGTCTGTGCGGGGCATCAACACAAGTGTAAAGAGGGATAGGTAGAGTACTTCCTGTCCATATAATAAGGAGTAATATACTAACGCATAATGTATATGGGAAGCATTTACAGGATTGTACTAAGCCTTATTATCAAAACAGTCGGATTGAGTTCTTCAATCCGACCGTTTTAGTTTTTGCAATCAAGGAACAAGCAGTAATAGAACAAACCTTATCAATCCTTACAATAAGTCGTTAGATCTTTCACCCCTGCAGCTTCAAAGGCTTCCTTTCTTTCTATACATGTTCCACACTTACCACAGTGAACATCAGCACCTTTATAACAACTCCATGTCTTAGAATAGTCAATTCCTAACGCAGCACCACGAGCGACAATCTCAGCTTTGGTCACCTCCGTATAAGGAGCTTCTATACATACGTTCACAAATGTTCCAGCTTCCGCAGCATTATTCATCGCATGAATGAACTCTGGACGACAATCAGGATAAATCGTATGGTCGCCACCATGATTAGCAATATAAACCCGCTTCAACTCATGGCTCTCAGCAACACCCGTTGCAATCGACAACATAATACCATTACGAAAAGGTACAACCGTCGACTTCATATTCTCTTCCTCATAATGTCCCTCTGGAATAGCCTCAGCACCATTAAGCAATGAACTCTTAAAATACTGGTGCATAAAAGAAAGTGGAATCGTAATATGAGGAATACCCAACTTCTCACAATGGTACCGAGCATAAGGCAGTTCCATAGCTCCATGATTCTGACCATAGTCAAAAGAGATTGCCAAGGCGATAGTCTCCGCCTTATCATAAAGCAACGTGATAGAATCAAGTCCACCACTAACAATAATAACTGAATCTTTCATTACAATCTTATTTTTCTGCAAATTTACAAAAAAGATAGTGTATGATTTCACCAATCCATCAAAAATTAGTATTTTTGCGGATAGGAACATTATAACGTTACAAATAATAAAAAACAAATGAAAATTAACGATTTTAACTTCGC
>CAMUQM010000234.1 GCA_947095945.1 uncultured Prevotella sp. | reverse complement strand
ACCATTCCAATGATATGTGGAATGCGCAGTCGTCCCATGATGATAGGCGAAAGCAATATCATCAGCAGAACAACAAAGAAAATCAATGTCGGGTCGGTTATCGGGAAATATTGAGATAAATTCAGCATGCGTGTCTATAAAATTACTGTTTGCAAAGTTACGAAAAAACTTTGGCAACCGCTTAATAATACCTCCCTAATAAGCCTATATAATCATCACAAAATGACAGAAAACAACAGTACACCACAGAATTATATCTATCAAAACAGAAAAAAGACTAACATACCGTTGTTTGTCTTAGGGAAAAATAGTAAATTTGCAACTACGAATAGGTTAGTAAACAAATAAAGATAAAAGATATGAAAGTAGCAATTGTGGGTGCCAGTGGTGCCGTAGGTCAGGAGTTCCTGCGCATCTTAGCTGAGAGAAACTTCCCAATGGACGAGCTTGTTCTCTTTGGTTCAGAGCGTTCAGCTGGTAAGAAATATACATTCAAGGGTAAGGAATACGAGGTAAAACTGCTCCAGCACAATGATGATTTCAAGGATGTAGACATCGCTTTCACCAGTGCAGGTGGCGGTACTTCTGCTGAATTTGCTGAGACTATCACCAAGTATGGTGCAGTCATGATTGACAACTCAAGCCAATTCCGTCAGGATGACGACGTGCCATTGGTTGTTCCAGAGATTAACGCAGAAGATGCGTTGAACCGTCCACGTGGTATCATTGCCAACCCTAACTGTACTACCATCATGATGGTTGTCGTATTGAATCCAATCGACAAGCTCAGCCATATCAAGAAAGTACACGTAAGCAGCTATCAGAGTGCTTCTGGTGCAGGTGCTGCCGCTATGGAAGAGCTGCAACAGCAGTACAAGGAACTTGTTGAGACTGGTGAGGTGAAGACTGTTGAGAAGTTCCCACATCAGTTAGCATACAATGTCATCCCACAGATTGATAAGATGACAGAGAACGACTATACAAAGGAAGAGGTAAAGATGTTCAACGAAACACGTAAGATTATGCACTCAGACATCCGCACTTCTGCTACCTGCGTTCGCGTGTCCTCACTCCGTAGCCACTCTGAAGCTGTGTGGTTCGAGACCGAGCGTCCTCTCTCTGTTGAGGAGATTCGTGAGGCATTGAAGGCTGCTCCGGGCGTTACTGTTGTTGATGATCCACAGAACTACATCTACCCGATGCCACTCGAGAGTGCTGGTCACGATGATATCTATGTGGGCCGCATCCGCAAAGACCTTGCTGATGATAATGGCAATACACTCTGGCTCACTGGCGACCAAATCCGTAAGGGTGCTGCTTTGAATGCTGTACAAATTGCAGAGTACCTGATTAAGGTGGGGAATGTGAAGTAAGATAAAAGAAAGAAAAAAGAAAAGCTAACCCCTCCCCCCCAGCCCCTCCCCCGTAGGGAGGGGAGTGATTACCGAAAAAGGATAAAGGTTTGCTAAATATAAAGTAAGAGCGTATCGAGAAGACTGAAAACTTCTTGATACGCTCTTTTCTTTTGCATTAATAAAGCCACTTGATGATAGGCTACATCAAAAGACATAAACTTCACCATAATAAACATAGTCTCTTGACCAACTAAAAACGCTATTTAGCTATCGTATAACTATCGTTTCTACGTAGGAGAAACGTGCTTAGTGAAATTTTCTTCACGTAAATAACTATTTCTTTTCACGTAAATAACTATTTCTTTTCACGTAAATAATTATTTCTTTTCACGTAAATAAATATTTTTCTTCATGAAAATAAATATTTATTATCATGAAAAGAATTCACCGAAGTCGCTATATCATAGTCTAATAAACTATGTATCAACAGAATAAATACGTGAGAAAAATGCCACAAAAAGCACGTTTAATAAGGAGGAAAACTATGTATCCTACTTATTCTTCTTATAGTAATCCACAGCAGCAGCTATATTCTCCTTCACAGCACGTGATGTATAGGTAGCTCCGGTCACACCATCAAGACTCTCAGCCTTTGCAGCCTTTGACAGTTTCATGCCATTAAACTTTGGAAATAACCCCTGCTTCACCTTATCATAGAACTTAGGACCTTCACGATTTGGCAAAGCCTCAACCTTGATAACCTTATTATTCTTAATATAAACCTCTACTGGTGTTGCACCCTTAAATCCCTTTACATTTGAACAGAGGCTGGTCGTATTGACAACGTAGGTGCCATCTGCCTGCTTATACATCACCTTATCCTGCTGCACTGCAGCAAAAGCAACTCCTGTAGTTAGTACTGCTACGGCTGCTACTGATACGAATTGTTTTTTTAACATAACCTATTACCTTTATTTTAACTGATAAATTCGACTGCAAATGTACGAAAAAGTATAAGAGTGATGATTACTTTTTGCATTTTTTAAAGGTTGCATATTAGCCTTATTGGGCTAATAAGGCTAATAAGGCTAATATTGCCTTTCTCACTATTTTCCTTACTTTCTTCTCTCTTTAATTATTTTATTTGTACATTTGTTCCCATAAACAATCAATACCAACGATGAAATATATTCTACTACCTAAACCAGATACTATTCATCAATTGCCCTTCTACTTTGCAGTGGAAGAATATGTGGCACGCCATTACACCAATGACGATTACTTCATGGGATGGCGTGTAAATCCAACGGTGATGTTAGGCCGTAATCAACTGATTGACAACGAGGTCAACATCGACTACTGCAAAGAACACAAGATTGATATTTTCAGACGAAAAAGCGGTGGCGGCTGTATCTATGCCGACAAAGGCTGCATACAGTTCTCTTATATATCTCGTTCCACCAATGCCAATGAGGCCTTTGCACAGTATATGCAACGGATGGCAGACTTGCTTAAAGAACTGAAAATTGATGCCCAGTTGTCGGGACGAAATGACATTCTCATCGACGATACAAAGGTGTCGGGCTGTGCTTTCTATCAGCTTTCTAACCGAAGTGTATTGCACAATTCCCTACTCTTTAACACCCAACTTGACCACCTTTCCAATGCACTCACACCTGCAAAAGAGAAGCTACAGAGCAAGGGAGTAGCATCTGTCAGACAGCGGGTTACGAACGTCGCAACCTATACACCATTGAATATCTCATCGTTTATGGATTATGTACGACAGGAAATGTGCGGTGCAGAGGTTTTAGAACTGACAGAAGACGATATGAAAGGAGTGGCAGAGATTGAAAAAGAACTGGCATCCTACGAGTTTGTCTATGGTAAGAACCCCAAATACTCCCTCGTTCGTAAGCATCGTTTTGAAGGTGTCGGAACACTGGAAGCACATATCGAACTGAAGAACAACATCATTGGGAGTATCAATATAGTGGGTGATTACTTCCTTCTTGGCGACATCGACCACGATTTCCTCAGCCTACTAAAGGGCTGTGCGTTCA
>CAMUQM010000233.1 GCA_947095945.1 uncultured Prevotella sp. | reverse complement strand
CACAAAAGTTATTGATAATCAGATATTAAATGATATCACTCCAAATTCCGGAAGACCCCTATTTATTAGGGTGGGAAACTTTAGTTAATAATCATCTTTTCCGTGAGCTGTTAGTGTGTAAAATGAGTCTCTATAGTCACATACTTCTGGCTTAGACAGAATTCTTTTCACGAAAGAAAGAAATTATTTACGTGAAAATAAATATTTCTTTTCATGAAGAAAAATATTTTCTTTCATGAAAATAATTCGTGATTCATGCTGCAAAGATACTGTTTCAATGGTTGCTTGGCAAGGATAAGCTATGTAGTAATGTCTGTATTTGTGCTATTTTGCGTGGGTTTAGATTTGGGATGAGACACTAAAAGGGTAAAAGAAAAGCTCTCAGACCAGTGTGGTGTGAGAGCTACATATGTTTATTTGCGTATCTTCGATGATATTCTATGGTAGTTATAAGTCTTCCCCATGGGAATTATTGTTTTCGTTTTCATAAAATATAATAATATAATATTTACCATATCGTTCTAAAATACTAAACCAAACCATTCTGTTTAGTATTCCTTCTTGTGGTAATTGATAATAAATGGCTGCATATTGTTTTTTATTTACAGTCATTCCGTATGATATATTTTCATTATTGGATAGTACTTGTGTTTCATTTAGTTTAAAGTACCTTGGATTAGCTTCAAATTGCTGGCAAAGATTATTATATCTTATTTTTATTTGTCCTTCATCTCGAGTAGTTTTATCTATTACAGCAATTCTCCAAACTTTATCCTTGTTTGTTAGTATAGAAATGTATACCTCTTCTCCATTAAATGTTCCTTCAAGGTCTCCAGTAAGGGCATTATATGTGAATCCCTTTGCCTTGAGCTTCTGAATCATCGAGGCTTTGGAACCATCAACAGGAATACCTAAGAACTTAGTAACATTTTGTTGTGCATATATTGATATAGACAACAAGAGTAGCAGTAGTACTGAAAAAATCTTTTTCATGCGTTATTATGTTTTGGTTTGTAATTATACTTTCG
Source organism: uncultured Prevotella sp. (assembly GCA_947095945.1). GTDB lineage: Bacteria > Bacteroidota > Bacteroidia > Bacteroidales > Bacteroidaceae > Prevotella. The sequence goes on along the minus strand of CAMUQM010000233.1, from coordinate 2,391 downwards.
GGGTAAGTAGATGTTCTTTTTACAGTTATCTTTGTTCTTTATGTTTACGACAAAGTTAAGAATTATTTTTTGATATACTCTTATCTATTTGCTAAAAGTTTGAAATGTTATTTTAGGAAATGGGTTAATTGGCTTGATTGATAAGGTTCACCACCACCTTTACCATTATATCCTTTTCCTCTGTTTTGCTCTCGGCAATCATTAGGGTGAGGGCAACGAGGGTGTTGTCAGCAATTCGTTTGGTACCATCGGGACGATAGAGGATAGCGTTGTTGTTCATAAACCATAGGAATAGCGTTGCTGCAATGCGTTTATTGCCATCGCTGAACGAATGGTTCTTGGTGACAAGATAGAGTAGCATAGCTGCTTTCTCCTCAACACTCGGATAAAGTTCCGTACCATCAAAGGTCTGATAGATTTGTCCGATAGAACTTCTGAAGGAATCATCTTTCTCATTACCAAAGAGAACAGAGCCACCAAACTTCTGTCGAAGCATATCTATCTCGTGCATGGCATTCTCGTATGTAGCGTGGAATGGCTCTTTTTTGGTGGTCTTGGCGATGTGAAGTCGCTGGTAATCATAGTTGTCAAGTGTGTCGAGTGCGTAGGTATAGTCAACAACGACGTCAAAGAGAGCGTTACTTTCATCTGTTGTCTTTGTGGGTTGTTGTTGGATAGTTCTGCCTAAGACTTGTATTAGTTGGCGTAGCTCTGCAATCTGATGTTTGCGTATGTTCTCGTTAATAGCGTAGCCTTTGACAAGATACTGCTTGAGAACAGAGTTTGCCCATTGGCGGAAACGAGTAGCATTCTTGCTGTTCACACGATAACCTACAGAAAGGATAGCATCTAAGTTATAATATTTCGTATTGTAACTTTGTCTACCATCGTTACCCATGTGTTCCAAAATGGAACATGTGCTTTCTTCGGTTAATTCCTCTGAAGTATAAATATTCTTTAAGTGCTTTGATATGGCTGGTCTCTTTGTACCAAATAGTTCAGCTATTTGTTTCTGTGTTAGCCATACGGTTTCCTTTTCCAGCTTTACATCAAGCTGTGTTTTACCATCTTCACTTTGATAGATGATAATTTTGTCGTTTAAGGTTTCAGTCATGTTGTTTAGGTTTATAGTTGTTTATAATATAGAAGGGCTTATCTTAATCCCTTGTCAGTTTGCGGCTCATATAGCGCACTGGATACCATACGGAAAGCCAGCCGACAAGGATTACCGTGAGGAAGATAGTGATGATATCTTCGGGATGAACACTGATAGGATAGGCGTTAACAACGAAGTTTCCAGCCTGATCACCGAGCTGTACAAGTCCATAAGTCTGTTGCAACCAGCAGAGTAATAAACCGAGCGCAATACCAATGACAGCACCAGCGGCGGAAATCATTCTACCTTCAAAGAGGAAGATACGACGTATCTGACTATCTGTAGCACCGAGGTTACGCAGGGTGATAACATCATTCTTCTTGTCGATAATGAGCATAGAGAGCGAGCCAACGATATTGAAGCACGCCACCATCAAGATGAATGTGAGGAATACGTAGGCAAAGAGTTTCTCTATGCGCATGATATTAAACGTGTCAGCTTGCTGTTCATAGCGGTCTAACACCTTGTATTTGTCGCCAAGAAGGGTTTGTATTTCGTCCTTTGCTTTGTCAATGTCGACACCCGGTTTCATGCGTAATTCAAGTGAGGTAATCTCTCCCTGTCGGTTAAAGATACGACGTGCGAACTCAAGAGAGGTGATGATATAGCCCTTGTCATACTTCATCTGCTTTACTTGGAAGAGTACTCCCGGAGATATCAACGAGTCTTTTACGAAGGCATCTGTTGGATTAGAAGCATCATACTGTCCTTCACGTTGGGGTGCATAGATGTGTAAGTAGTCTGGCCATGCAACCCCAGTGCCGAGGTCTTGTGCCAATCTAATACCAAGAACGCCATATTGCAGGTTGGCTGTATGAAGTCTGAAATCGCCCTCACCATATAGAATATTGCTGATATGTGTCAGCGAGTCGAAGTTATCTTCCACACCCTTCACGTTCACCATCGCCTGTTTGTCATGATAGACTGCCAATGCTTGGTCCTCCACACACTCCGTAGCAACCTCTACTGTGGGCAGATGTTTCACTTTTAGGAGCAGTGGATCGTTAGCTGACATAGCCTTACCCTTCGCGGCTTCAATCTTAATTTGTGGGTCAAAGTTGGTAAAGAAGGATGCAACAAGGTCGGAGAAACCATTAAATCCACTTAATACAACGACCAATGCCATTGTTGCCACCGACACACCGAGTACGGAGATGAGGCTGATAACGTTAATAGCATGTGTGCTCTTCTTTGAGAAGAGGTAACGGCGAGCAATGTAAAAAGGGAAGTTCATG
>CAMUQM010000232.1 GCA_947095945.1 uncultured Prevotella sp. | reverse complement strand
ATTAAGACTATATGCACTGCATGATAGGCGTCTACGCATTTAACGGAAGAACCAGTTTTTTCTTATATAGTAGTCTGTTTCTATATAAGGGAAAATACGGCAGTTTGGTAAAACTTAGCAACGTATTTGTATCGTGCTTGGCATACGCACCATTGGTGTTTACCATCAGCACAACATGTGCTAAGCCTCAGCACAATATGTGCTGGACCGTAAAACAACGGCTGAAGATGGGAAGTGAGACTCCTTATTGTTACAACTAATTGCATTCATCTTCCACTTTTTCCGTATGCCTTATTGCTCCTTGTTTTGAAAGAGCCATACATATACACTATTCAAAAGGGCAGTTGCCAGCCCTTTTGTATTGATATAAAGTTAAAGAGCACGATAGGAAACCTATCATGCTCTTTTCTATTTCATGTATGAAATTTCTGTTTTATGCTTGATTTTTGGTTCATGCCTCACGGCAATCCCCAATCATCTTGCATCAATGTTACCCTTAATCAATTCTTTTTAATAACCTTAAACTAAAACCTATTTGTGTTATTTGAACAATCTCTTTTGTTCTACCTTAAACTAAATAACTAAAAACCTAAATCTATTACTACTAACCTAAACAATCTATTATTTGTCTTTTGACGATGCAAAGGTACGCATTGTTTGCGCACACACCAAATATTTTATGCATAAATTATCTGCAAGATGTCGTTTCTTGATTTGTATCAATTACAGTTTATGTAAACTGTTGTAGATAAAATAGTAAGATAAAAGTATTTGTTCTTTTAAAACAAGAAGCTTATTCTCTACTATAGACACCTTGTTTTAGTAGATTTTTACTTCTGAAATAACCATTGCACCAACAGTAGCATTAAGTTTCTTGACTAAATCAGATTGCATCATGCAGAGGTTGGCACGTAAAGCAGGGTTTATTATCTTTACGAATAACGTTTGATTTTTGATAAACTTCTCTTGTGTGTATCGGCTCACAGTTTCTCCTGTAACAGTATCCCACGCTGCAATAATACGTTTCTGTAATAGAGGAGACTCAAGTCCTTCCTGCCGTAGAAACTGATTGAGAACATCGTCTAATGCCTGTACTTTCCGTCTGAACATATCTTATCCTTCTCTTTCATTGATTTCTCCACCTTCTACAGAGAATAGTTTGTAATTGAAACCGCTACCTTGTAAAATCTTATCTAAGTGGTCACGGTTTGTATCTGTAATGAAGATTTGTCCAAAGTCATCACCCGATACAAGGCGTACAATCTGTTCTACACGACTACTATCGAGCTTATCAAAAATATCATCGAGCAATAATAGCGGTGTGTTATGACCTGCTGTACGCCGCAGAAAATCAAACTGTGCAAGCTTCAAAGCCAATACGTATGTCTTGTTTTGTCCTTGGCTTCCTTCTTTTTTCATTGGATATCCGCCAAGTTTCATTACTAAATCGTCCTTATGGGTACCATGAAGCGAATAGCCCATGATACGGTCTTTTGCTCGATCACGCTGAATAACGTCTAACAAGTCGCCACGCTGACAATGCGAAACATATTCGAGTGACACCTGCTCTCGTTCACTACAAATTGTCTGATAGATACGTTGAAAAACAGGTGTTAATTCCTCAACAAAGGCTGCACGCTTCTTATAGACCGCCTCACCATGCTCAGCCATCTGTATTTCAAGTAGTTCCAGAAGTGTCGCATCAGGCTCTTCCTCTTGTTTTAGCAGACTGTTTCGCTGTTGCAAAGCCTTGTTGTATCGGCTGAGCGATTCTATATAAGGTGTGTCGTACTGCGAGATAACAACATCCATCAGCTTTCTTCTCTCCTCACTTCCACCTTCAATGAGCGTTGCATCAGCTGGAGAAACAAAGATTAATGGTACCTGTCCAATGTGTTGTGACAATCGTTTGTACTCCTTCTTATTACGCTTAAAATGCTTCTTTGAGCCACGCTTCATGCCGCAGTAAACTTGTTCGTGCTCGCCAGCATCCGTACTATAATCTCCTTCCAGTACAAAATAGTCTGCATCATGGCGCATCACTTCCGAATCCTTTGGATTAAAAGCACTCTTACAGAAAGAAAGGTAATACACAGCATCAAGCAGATTGGTCTTTCCCTCACCATTATGTCCAATAAAACAGTTAAGTTTAGCCGACAAATCTAACATTGCCGCCTGAATATTCTTATAGTTTATAATGGATAGTTTCTCTAATTGCATTGTCTTAATTTATTGCTTTGAATGTTAAGGAATTGAGTGCACATTAACGCTCTTATATATGTTTGAACTATAAAGCCACTATTTATCCTCTGTTTAGAGAATAAAATGTTGAGTTTATCTGATAAACCTTTAAACTCCATATTATTCCTTCTCATTCTTTGCAAAGTTAACTCATTTCCATTCAATAAAAGAAAAAAGTCGTTGATAAATTTCAATATATGCGACTTTTTGATTAATTTTGTCCCGCTATAATGCATCCCCTAACGGTTTAGAATAAAATAAAAACATCATAACGTAAAAATGGTAAACAACAAAGAACAGGGTACGTACGAAGATACCCTTAACAAATCAGAAGTTGCATTCTTGAAGTACAAGAAGCCTTTGCTCATCGCCATCGTTGCTATCGTAGTAGCTGTAGCTGGCGTTATCCTTTACAAGAACTATGTTTCTACTCCACGTGAGGCTGAGGCAAGCACTGAGCTGGCTAAGAGTCAGACTCTCTTCAATAATCAGCAGTATGATCAGGCTCTTGCTGGTTTCCAGAAGGTACAGAGCGATTACAGCAGCACTGATGCTGGTAATCTCGCAAACCTTTATGTCGCTCTTTGCTATGCACATCAGGCTAAACCAAACTGGGCAAAGGCATTAGAGTATGCTGAGAAGTTCAGCACAGGCAGCGACCAGATGATTAGTCCAGCATCTCAGATGGCACTCGGTGACATCTACGCAAACAACAACCAGAACGCTAAGGCTGTTGATTGCTTTAAGAAAGCTGCCAAGATGGCTAACTCTGAGGCTGCTGATAACACCAACCTCAGCATTGCTCCTTTAGCATTGCGCAAGGCTGGTATCCTCCTCGAGAGCGAAGGCAAGAAGGCTGAGGCACTTGAAATTTACAAGGATATCAAGAAGACATACGTCAACTCTCCTATCTATCAGGATATTGACAAGTACATTGAGCGTGCTTCTAACTAAGCAACCATGGCAACAGAACTTCATCATTTATCCGACTACGATGCACAGAGCGTACCAGACGCAAGTAATATGTGTTTTGGTATTGTTGTAGCTGAGTGGAATCCGGAGATTACTGGTGCCTTACTTGATGGTGCTGTAAAGACACTCGAGAAGCATGGCGCTATCCCAGAGAATATTCATATTAAGACTGTTCCGGGTAGCTTTGAACTCATTTATGGCGCACAGATGATGACCAAGAA
>CAMUQM010000231.1 GCA_947095945.1 uncultured Prevotella sp. | reverse complement strand
AACAATGGAAAATCAATATAAGAAGACCTTTCCTTACCTTATGATAGGAAAGAAGATTATCTACGTTCACGGCTTTATGTCAGCCGGTTCAAGTCATACGGTACAGATTCTAAGGGATTATATGCCCAAAGCTACTGTCATTGCGCCCGACCTCCCCATACATCCTGAGGAGGCAATGGAACTATTGCGCAACCTCGTTGACACCGAAAAGCCCGACCTTATCATTGGCACTTCAATGGGAGGTATGTACACCGAGATGCTTTATGGTGTCGACCGTATCTGCGTAAATCCTGCCTTTCAGATGGGAACAACCATCAGCGAGACAAATATGATGGGTAAACAGGTGTTTCAAAATCCACGACAAGACGGCGTACAGGAGGTTATCGTAACCAAGGCATTGGTAAAGGAGTATAAAGAAATCACCGAACAATGTTTCTCACAGGTGACGGAGGAAGAACAACAACACGTCTTCGGACTTTTTGGTGATGCTGACCCCGTTGTCCACACCTTCGACCTTTTCCACGAACATTACCCTCAAGCCATCCGTTTTCATGGTGAACACCGTCTCATTGAAAAGGCTGTTTTCCACTATCTCATGCCCATCATCCGATGGATTGACGACCGACAGGAAAGGCGAGAGCGTCGTACGGTGCTCATTGATCAGAACACACTCGCTGATGGATACGGCAAACCGAAATCAAGTCTGAACAAAGCTTACGAGTTCTTACTTGATAACTACAACGTATTCTTTGTGTGTCCTGCACCAACCAACAATCTATCAGCCATCACTGAACAGCAGGCATGGATTGAAGATACCTTCAGCGCACCAGCGTGGAACCATACCATCTTCACCAACCAGCCTCAACTTCTCTATGGCGACTACTTCATCAGTAGCTCTGAACACGACGACTTCCTCGGCACAAGTCTACTTTTCGGTAGCGAAGAGTTCAAGACTTGGGAGGAAATTATCACTTTCTTTGAACGCTTAGGAGGACAATAGGCGAGAGAGAAAAGCTCGCTTCGGTGAATTATTTTCATGAAAAGAAATATTTTTCATCGTGAAAAGAAATATTTTTCATCGTGAAAAGAAATATTTATCTTCATGAAAATAAATTCTTCTCTTCATGAAAATAATTCACACTAATAGGCTTTCTGCAACAAAGAGAACTCACAACCAACTGACGAAAAAGCAATAACACCCACTCAAAACATAACCCAATGAATTAGTCCCCACGCATAGTATAAAAACAATTCCTCTTTATTAAGAGGACTGGGGAAACATTATCATAATGGCACACGAACTATTCTCACGTATCGCTGACATCCTTTCGGCACCTTCAGAAGCACAGGCACGCATCATGCACGAGACACTCGTCATTGCTTGTCATGAAGGATTGAAAAATACCCGACATGGTTTCGGCAACCTTTCTTCGCAGGTTGAGTCACTTTGCAGACAGCATAACATTGTCCCACAGGACATTGTGGCAATCCAAAAAATGCGTCGACACAGTAACTCTTACGCACCTATTCTCCCGGAAGATGTGGCTTACGACTGTCGTGCCTTAGCTATCTTCGTGTCTGCTGTTGTGCAGGAGGCTATCCCTTCCTTCCTTGTTGGGAAGATTCCTGCACGTGGGCGCACAACGGAGAATATACAGATTACGAATTATCGTTACATTCGTTGTATCGTAAGAAAGTGGAACGATAGTATCATTCAGGTGGCTGTGACCAATCAGGACAGCAGCGAAGAGCTCTTGATGGTTGACTATATGAACACACCAGAGTACATTGACTTCAGCTACTTACGCTCATTGCTACGCGAAGGAATGCAGCTAAATCTCCTTGACTGTACTGTTAATAGAAAGAAGGTTGTACCCCGTCTTATCGTTGTAGAGCCTGACTATCTGATAGATATCTCTACCATTGCTAATTGTTTTGAAAGTTACGGACATCATCCGTTGCTTTTTACCGTCAAAAGACTTACTCCTCGTCTCAGCAACAAACACATTGTACTGGGTAATTTCGCTGGGTCTGCACTCGATGACATCATCAATCACCCAGCAGAATACGACATCAAAGATACCTTCCGTTCTAATTTCAGAGAGAAAGCTTTGGACTATGCAACCTGTTCTGACTTTGATGCGGCATCTTTCAAGCAAGATGCGGAACGGCAGGTGGAAAATATCAAGGAAATTGTTGATGAAATCTTTCAAACATTCGACCGTGAAAAAGCAATTCTCGAACCATCATTTGTGTGCGAACGATTGGGTATACAGGGTCGTGTGGACCTGATGACAACCGACCTAAAACTGCTTGTTGAACAGAAGGCGGGCAAGAATACTTTTATTGAACGAAAGTGTAAGAATCAGCATGGGTCAATCCATGTTGAAAAACACTACGTGCAGGTGTTGCTCTACTATGGTATCTTGCAATATAACTTTCAGCTTAGTCCGAAGAATGCACACATCCAACTGTTGTATTCTAAATATCCCCTACCCGACGGATTACTCGAAGTGGAGCCGCTGCAAACCTTGATACGCGAGGCTATTCGCTTCCGTAATCAAGCTGTTGCAACGGAGTTTTGGATGGCTGAAAATGGTTTTGAAAGGATATTGCCATTGCTCACACCACAGACATTGAACATTGAGAAGCAAGACGACAACTTCTATAACAGATACCTCTTACCACAGCTCACAGAGACACTGGCGCCACTTCACCAGCTCAACGATCTTGAACGTGCTTATTTCACACGTATGATGACCTTTGTTATCAAAGAACAATTAGTGTCGAAAGTGGGTGTACAGGAAGGTATAGGAAATAGCAATGCCGATCTTTGGAATATGCCTCTTGCGGAGAAAAAAGAGACGGGAAACATCTATACAGGACTGACAATCAAAGAGAAAGAGCGTAGCAACTCGTTCAACGGCTACGATACAATAACGCTATCTGTACCCCAGCAGGGAGAAGATTTCCTCCCTAACTTTCGCCGAGGAGACATGATTTACCTCTATGCGTACAAGAAGAATGAGGCACCCGACGTGCGGCAGAGTATTCTTTTTAAAGGTACTTTGCAGGAGATACATGGTGATAGCATTACCGTACACCTCAATGACGGACAGCAGAATCCTAACCTTATCAGCGGAGATTACTTCGCTATTGAGCATGCTGGTAGTGATATTGGTGGCACATCAGCTATCAGAAGTCTTTACACTTTCATCACTTCAAACGAAGAACGCCGTCAATTGCTCTTGGGACAGCGTGCCCCACGTATCAATAAGTCCCTTACCTTATCCCGTAGCTACCATCCCGATTATGACGAAATCATCTTGAAAGCAAAGCAGGCGCAGGACTATTTCCTTCTTATCGGTCCTCCGGGCACTGGCAAAACCTCACAAGCTCTGCAATTCCTTGTGCGTGAACAGTTGGTAGGGAACATCTATTCACAACCATCTTCAGCCTATTCAGCAGAAGATT
>CAMUQM010000230.1 GCA_947095945.1 uncultured Prevotella sp. | reverse complement strand
AGAGCAACAACGAAATAGGGGACTAAGAAGATAGCCCCTACTTGTCATCATAATGTCCCATGGCTGACACAATGAACACAATCACGGTCGTATCATTGACCGTGTAACGCAATCGGTTCTTCTTGTCGAGTTTCCTCGACCAAATGCCATTGACGTGCCGCAACTGATGTGGGTGTCCTGTCCCTGTGTATGGGTGTTCCCGAAGTTCGGGGATAAGACTCTCAAACTTCTTGTAGGCTTGCACATCAGACTTCATCATTTTGAGAAGTTCCTTTGTGGCTTCTTCTGAAAATTCTATTTCATACATGCTTCTGTGCGTTTTAAGAAATCCGTCAGGCTCTCACCCTCCTGCATCTTGTAAGTCCTGCCGTTCTTGATGTCCTCCAATCCTTTTTGGATAGACAGAAGTTCTGCCTTTGAAAGGTAATCATCATCATCTGCAACGCTAATGACAATGGGACGTGCGTTCTTGCGAGCGACAAAGACGGTTTCGCTCTCTGCCAAATCAAAATACTTCTTCTGATTGGCTCTAAATTCTCTTGTTGTAATAATCTGCATGGCTCTATGGCTCTAATGTTCGGGGCAAAGATAGGCACAAAAATCCAAACTTCCAAACATTTCGTGTACTTATTTGTGTACACGCCATAAAAACTTGCATTCTTCACGCTTACGCTCCACCCCCTCTACCCCCTCAAAGGGGGAATGTTTTTGTCTTTTTTCCTTTTGTTTCCTTTCCGATTTTCGGGAAACCAACCCGATAAAGGCCTTATTTCTGTTATGGACAACGTCTGTTATGTCTATCCTCGCGCGCGCGCATTATGCGAAAAAATGGGATCTAACTATCACAAATTTAATACTAACTATCACAAATTTAATACTAAATCCGACTCTAACTATCACAAATTTAATACTATTATGCGCAAACTATTTATGTTTGTGATAATAAATTATTATCTTTGCAACGTAATTCTAAATCAACAAGTTATGGCAAGAACTATTAAAGGCTCACAGGCAGCAATTCAATCATATATCTTCACGACTGCAAAGTATGACTTTTCAGCCTATGAGAAACGCATTATGTATCGTCTTATTGAATTTGCACAAGACGAACTTAAAGGTATTATGATACGAGATAATATGCACAAAATAGAGCCTACACTATTCGGCAGAGAAATAACTATGCCCGTAGCTGATATTCTGAAAGACGAGGACGACAAGAACCACGATAAAGCGAAAAAGGCTTTCAGGACTTTATCACAGAAGCACATCGAGTATGAAGACGATGAAATTTGGCAATTTACCCCTATTATAACTAACCCTAAAATCAAGAAGAGAGAGGGTTTATCAAAGTTCTACGTGTTTGACGAAATATGGCGGTGTCTATTGGACTTCACGAAAGGTTATCGTAAGTATGAACTTGTTACCGCTATGGGGTTTAAGTCCGTCTATTCGATGCGTATGTATGAACTTATGAGCGGACAGAAAAGACCATTAGATTTTACCTTTGAAGATTTAAAGTTACGTTTCGGTGTCAAGGATAAATATAAACTTGTGGGACACTTCAAAACAAGGGTATTAGATATAGCAAAGAAAGAACTTGACGAGAGTAGCCCCTACTCATTCAACTACATCGAGATTAAAGAGGGGCGTAAGGTTGTAGGCTTTAAGTTCTTCCCAACATTCCACCCCGACAAACAAGACCCAGAATTACTCCAGGTCGAAATGCGCTCAAAGTTATCAGCAAGCATACAGATAAGCCAAGAGGCTTACAGCTACCTACGCTATTCTTTCGAGTTCAAAGCTGAAGAAATAAGCAAGAATAAAAAGACCATCATCGAGGGGGAAAAGAAAATACCCGACTTCATTGGCTTTCTTTCTTCCCTTGTCGGTCCATCGAGGACAGCCAAGAACCGCATTGGCTATGTAATCAACGCTATCAAGAAGAAAACTGCTGAAGTCAAATAGATTATTGGGGGAAATCCTATTAAAAACTGAGATTAACAAGAACAGATATTTTCAAAAAAAATATATTTTTTTTGCATTATTCAAATATAATATGTATTTTTGCAGAAATCTATAAAATCGTTTAATATGAAAAAATTTATCTATTTCTATCTTTGCCTTTTAGTTTTCATATTAGGAGGCTGCCAATTTTCTGATGACGATTACCAAAAGGCATCAACAATCCATACATTGGAAATGGATTTAGAGTCTGCGAAAAAGTATATGCATATTGATTCTGCTGCTCATCAATACACTATTGCTATAACAGATGAACAACAAGAAGCAGAGGGTATCTCAAAAGAGAACCTTGCGAAAATTTTCAAAATCGTAACAGACTTAAATCAACGCATAGACAATGATTTTAATGCTGGTAAAATAGTAACAATGTATTTGACCACAAAAGAAAATTTCATTTCATATACTATAGACCCTCTTCATCAACTTCACGACATAAATTTCAAAGATGTTAGAACAAAGCAGCCTTATATAGCTACAAGAGCTGGGAAATGGCTATATTCAGGGTACTTTATGGATGGAAATTGGGAACGAGGAACAAGAGATCCAGATTTTAAAACATCCGCTTCACACGTTACAAGCGAACTTGATATCTGCTACGCAAGAGGGGCGTGGAATTTCGGCATGACATGTCTAACAGGTAAATCTGCATATGGCACCTCATTTAGCACTAATGGCATAGGGCATACTTATGGAGGAATACAAAGATACTGGTGGTGGACAGGTGGAGGAAGTGCACCATTTAATTGGAAGTTTACTTTAGGAGGGCCTCTTGGAGGTGAAGCAAACGGAGGTATCAGTATTTACGAATCATAACTAAAACAAAATATAAAAGCACTTGATGCAGAATTTCTGCATCAAGTGCTTTTCATTTTTACACTTTTCTGCGTGGAAATCGTTTATAGATGTAGATACGGACACCTGCACTTATAGAACTGACGCAACACTTTTTTCTACCCATCAGGTGGATATTTCTGTCTTATAGGAGGTCGTTCCATTCCTCTCCACTGTGCGCAGGGTGTTTCGTTCCTCCACACCATCGGGCGCACACCTAACCGCTATCGCTTTTCGGTGCTGTCGCTGTGGGGGCTATGCTGCCCCCTACACCCCCATCTAACATTTTCGCTTGTTCTTTTCTTGTGGTTGAAAATGTTTTTGTACCTTTGCTGGCAGGTAAACACTGTGTACAGGTTATAGCCCACTATAACCATTGCATGGTTGTGGGCTCTCCGAGGGCAGGGGGCTGCACCCCCTTGACCCCTGCTGCCACACATAGGACACCCCCTACCGAAAAACTGAAAATCATGAAGCAACAGACATCAATTCACGTGCAACCCGTCAAGGGTGGAAGCGAACAGCATAACAAGAGGGAAAAGGAACTCGACTACATTCGCCCCGAACTCTCCCACCTCAACGAGTATTGGGAGAAAGACACGCAGACGGATCGACTTGAAAACATCAAGTCGAGATACCTCAAATCGACAGGTCAGA
>CAMUQM010000229.1 GCA_947095945.1 uncultured Prevotella sp. | reverse complement strand
TACTTGATACCTGCGAAGTTAGGGATACGACCATCAACAGCTTTCAAGAGTTCGATCATTGATAAGAATGCACCATTGAAAGCAGGAATGTGGTAATAGTAGAATGGAAGCGATGGAGCTGCTGCTGCAATCGTCTCACAATACTTTACCAACTCCTCAATACGACCAATCTTTGGGAAAGGAGGAGCCATAGCACCGATACCCCATGCACCAATCTTCTCTGCATGCTCTGCCAGACGTACACTCTCACGCAAACAGCAACTGCCCACATGGACAATAACCTTAAAACCTTCTGGTGCTACCTGCATCCAGCGTTCAGCCAACTGCATACGCTCTTCTGTTGTGAGCATATAGCCCTCACCAGATGAACCATTGATAAAAACTCCCTTCAAACCGTTCTTCTGCAACATAGCTGCATAAGCCTCAATAGGCTCAAGATTGACATCGCCATTGGCATAGAATGGCGTGAACGGTGCGTCAATTAATCCGATAATCTTTTCCATAAATGATGTTGCCCTCCATCTTCAATTCTCATAAATGCGAATTACATGGGTAGAAAAGGCGATTATATGTGATAATAATTAGCAATTATAAAACTCTTTTATTCCATATTGTCGGTTGTTGGCTTCAAACAAGAGAGTTGCAATACCAAAGCCAAAACGACAATACCACCCAAGATAGCAAAGCCAAGACCAAGGTTTCCACCATCAGTCCACTTACCTAACACCTGCGTAACGGCAGCACCAGCAAACACACCAGTCATGTTCATTATTCCGTATGCTGTACTGCGATACTTTGATGAAATGAACTGACAGAGGATAGGCATGTTGTTAGCATCAAACATACCATAACCAATACCAAAACACAAACCTGCTCCAACAACTGATACAAGACTATGACCAAAGCCCAAGAACATAAGGGCAGGGACAGTAAGACTAAGACCAATAGCACTGGTATATACACGTCCACGCAAGTTACACTGTACCCAACGATCAGAAACAATACCACCCATGATAACGCCAATAAATGATGACACCGCAATTGTTATCGTAGACATTGGACCAGCACTTGACATTGGGATATCCAAGCTATTAGCAAACAGTGTTGGCAACCAGTTCTTTGTTGCCCAACCGGGAAGACTTGGTACGGCAAAGTAGAAGAGTATCACCCAGAAAGCCCATGTAGAGAAGACAATAGACAATCCTCGGAAAGGATTCTTGCTTGGCTTAGCCTCTCCCTGCGAGGCTATTTTCTGTCCATGTTTAGGATTCTCTTTCAAGAAAACGAGTAATACAAGTGAGTAAACAATACCAATGATACCAAACCAATGAAAAGCAGCATGCCATGAAAACATTGCTGCAAGTGTTGCGCCAAAGCCACCAACAGCCTGACCAACATAAAGACCTGTCATGTGAATACCAATCGCCAATGAGCGCGACTTTCCTTCATGCCAATCGGCTATAAGAGACAAAGCTGCTGGGATATAAAGAGCTTCGCTGACACCCATAAAGGCACGAAGCCAATAAAGCTGCTCGAAACTCTCAGCATAACCCATAAGATAGGTCACCGCAGACCATACGAAGATACTACCTACAACAAGCCACTTACGATTAACACGGTCAGCAATAATACCTGCAAATGGACTTACAAGACCATAAATCCACAAGAACACAGCCATCAATGCACCAAAAGCTTCTGCTTGATTTAATTCTGAGATATCAACTTTCATCGCTTCCTGCATTGTCGACAACATCTGTCGATCCATATAATTTAGCAGGGCAACAAACCAAAGGAGGGCAACAAGTACCCAAGGATAATATTTTTTCATAAAAGATTATAGCCCGCTCCGACATCTTTATCTTCTATTATAAGAAGTAGTATAATGCTCTGTGGAGACCTATGGGCAGTTAATAAATTATATAAACGATAAACAAAGAATCTATGATTGTCATTAACGTTTCGGGTACTTCACAATCTTATTGCTACGTACACGTGGCTTCAACTCACCACCAATCACATACAAGCCATGCTCTGTCTGTGCCAAAGCTGCACCTGCACGTGCTGTTTCTGGGCTCTTATAGAGTACTTTCCAACCATTTTTATTATAGTACAAAGTGTATGGATTAAAGCGATACCACTCTATAGGATGACTCAGGTAATCAGGTTGAGGATGATTGACAGCAGAGAGGAAAACATCTTTGTTTACTCCTCCCATGACCAAAAGCTGGTCTTTGCATAGGTTAATACCCGTACCACCTCCAACGAATAGCGGCTCACCCTTATCGTCTTTCGGACCTTCAAGCATCTGCCATTCATCAGTAGTCTCATCATATACGCAACCATCCATCGCCAACTTTGCTTCCTCACCATTTGCAGCAGGAGCAAAACCACCGAAAAGACAGAATTGATTATCCCCCATACTACCAGCTACAGGCTGTACACGTACCATACCCGGGAAAGGTTTTACATCCTGCCAACCTGCTGAGAGATTATCTAAATCAAGGAGTAAAACACGGTTAGAAGCCTTACCATCCATTGCTCCACCAGCTACGTAAAGATGTCTACCAACCAAGGCACCAGCCATATTATCAGCAGAGCAAGGCATAGAAGGAAGAATAGAAACTTGTGCTTTACCATCAACAAGGGTTATACGATAAACTTTTCCGTAGCTTCCGTCGTTATTCATTCCACCTACAACAATCATACTGTTATCGCAAGTAACAGTAACACCATAAGCCAATGGTTCAGGCAAATGACCAACCAACTTCCAATCCAGCTGATTACCCTCATCGGTTGTAGTAGCATAAATCCCACTATAATACACCTTCTTACTATCTGGAGCCAGTGTGTTTCCGGGGAAATTACAACCACCAGCCATCACAAGTTGGTTATCAATACAACCTGCGTAACAAGCAGAAACGCCATGTTCGATTCCTACTTCATCGGTAGGAAAGCCACGCATCGCCATCAGGCTATCGGTATCAGAAGCATTTGCACCTAATCCCGTCAATAAAGTTATCGTTGTCATTATTAGGTTTTTAATTCTCATCGTTTTAGGTTAAAATATTGCTTGGATTATTCCCATCTTACAATAATACAACTACATGGTAGTATTTACGTACGTATAGAGTAAAAATCCATGCCGTCATCAATCCACCCACTAACCACAAGTAGACTGCACTTCTCTACCATTAGAGAGCGTAAGTCCTCATAGCTGTAGTAACATGAGATAATTTGCTACAAATTCTTTTCACGAAGAAAAAGAATTATTTTCATGAAGAAAAATATTTATTATCGTGAAAAAAAATATTTATTTTCATGAAAATAATTCGCTGTTATCTCAAAGTTGGTACAATAGCAAGGTATACTACATCGTGGTCTGTGCAGTTTTCAAACCAATGGAAGTGACCTTCTGGACAATAATGTAACTGCCCTACTCTTGCTACTTCTGTCGTGTCATCATAATGAACAGTCAGTTCACCACTGATAACATACATCACCTCAAAAGAACCAACATGCTGGTGCT
>CAMUQM010000228.1 GCA_947095945.1 uncultured Prevotella sp. | reverse complement strand
GCACCACTTCATGGGTAAGTGGGAGGTTAACGACCCTAATAACGCCCTCAAGTTCGTTCCAATCACTGAAGTATTGAGCGAGGATCAGATTAAGGCAATGGATAAGGCCACTGGTATCTCTAACGTTAAGGTACAGGAGAAGCAGGCTGACGGTTATGTTTACACCCTCGATGGTCGTATGGTAGCTAAGAGCCTCAATGGTCTTGCTAAGGGCTTGTACATCGTAAATGGTAAGAAGGTTGTTGTGAAGTAATTCGCAATAAATAATTAACCCGAATCAGTCAAAGGGCAATGTTATTAAAAGAATAATAGACTTTGTGTCCTAAGGGCTGATTGGGGTTAAGGGGCTGTATCAAAAGAAAGGGCGCACTTGAGAGTGTGTCTGCCAGCAGGCTAAGCATAGATACACGACACGTGTTTTTCTATAACTTGCCACTGACACCATTTTGATACAACCCCTTTTTCGTCTTATAGTAGAAACATCTATATTAATTTTAATTATCTCAATTTCTTTTCCTTTATTCCTATGAATATTTGTAAGAGTATTTGTGCTGCTTTTCTCTTGTCTGTCGTAAGTGTCGGACAAGTTTTTGCACAAGGTTATCCTCGTCTTAGTACCAGTGAAAACGAGTATTGGTATTACGTTAAGTATCTTCGTTCTAACAATGTGTTGGAAGAAAAGGGCAATAAGGTAAATTGCCGTACTGCTGTTCCACAGGTCATGAATGGTGACACACAGTTGTGGAAAGTTGTTGCTGCTGAAGGCTTCGGTACCAATAAGAAATATAAGTTGGTAAGTAAGAGCGGGCGTACCCTTTATATCAAGGGGACTAACCCCTCAAGCTCACGCTTTATGGCAGCTACATCGCCTACAGATATTACTTCATTCCATATCTTCCAGAGCATGAACAATAGCTTTGGTGTGGGTTCGTTTGAGTTGGCACCAGACTCTACTGGCAGCTATGCGATGAACCAAGTGGGTGAAATCAAGGTAGGACAGGAAATCGGATTATGGGATAAGGGAGACATCAACAACGTGTTGACCTTTGTTAGCAAGGATGAGATGGTGTTCCCATATTATATGCCAGTCATCTCAACAGCTGCAAATCCTGTTTATTATTACATTCAGTTCCAGACTGGTAACTGGCTTCTGAGTGCTAAGGGCGATAAGGCAACCTGCCAAACAGCCTCATTGCATACAGGTAATGTTGACGATATGCTTTGGCGTGTGTCTGAGAGCAATGGAAAGTATGCTTTTGTAAGCAAGAGCGGAAAGATACTTTATATCAACAACGATTACGTCAACGCATCGAAGGAGCGCAGCTCTAAAGATACGCTCTTCACGATGGTTGAATCAAAGAACGCATTGGGTGGCTTCGAGATTGGTAAATCAACCTATGGTCGTAACTTCTTTAATATGTATCAAGGAGCTGGTGAAGGCAAATATATCAGCTTCTGGGATTTAGGCGATGGTGGTAATGTGGTTCGCTTCGTGCCAGCAGAAGAGTTGGTTCCTGTAACAGGTATTGATACATTCAACCCAGCCAACAAATATACGCTTTGGTACACAAAGCCCGCAACTAACTGGATGACCTCTTGTTTGCCAATCGGTAACGGTCAGTTTGGTGCCACTTTGATGGGCGATGTTTCCATTGACGACGTACAGTTTAACGATAAGACCCTTTGGAGCGGTAAGCTCGGTGGTCTGACAAGCACGGCTGCTTATGGCTATTACCTTAACTTTGGTAATCTTTATATTCGTAGTCGTGGTATGACAAAGGTGACAGACTACGTGCGTTACCTCGATATCAACGATGCCGTAGCAGGTGTGAAATATACGATGGATGGAGTAGAGTACAACCGTACTTACTTCGCAAGCAATCCTGACAGTTGTGTGGTAGTTCGTTATACAGCCTCACAGGGTGGTAAGATTAATACAACGCTTACACTGAAGAATCAGAACGGAAGAAACGTAAGCTATACCGTAGACAATAATAATCAGGCAACGATAACCTTCGATGGTCAGGTAGGTCGTCAGAATGATTATGGTGCAACAACACCAGAGAGCTATTATTGTGCAGCGCGTATCGTGACTGATGGCGGTACGATTACTAAGAATGCAAAGGGCGTTATAGAGGTGAATGGGGCTAACAGCATGACTGTTTACCTCCGTGGTTTGACCGATTTCGACCCAGATGCACCAGAGTATGTGTCTGGAGCTAACCTCCTTGCAGGTCGTGCAACAGCTACTGTTGACGGTGCACAGAGCAAGGGTTACGATGCTTTGTTTGCAGCACATAAGACCGATTATAAGTCACTCTTCGAGCGTTGTCAGCTCACCCTCGGTGACATCAAGAATAATATTCCAACCCCACAGCTCATCAGCAGCTATCGTAACAACCAGCATGACAACCTCTTCTTAGAGGAACTCTACTTCAATTATGGTCGTTACCTACTTATCAGTTCGAGCCGTGGCGTATCGCTCCCAGCTAACTTGCAGGGTATTTGGAACGATAACAATACACCGGCATGGCACTCTGATATCCATGCGAACATCAATGTACAGATGAACTACTGGCCTGCTGAGCCAACCAACCTCTCTGAACTTCACCGTCCATTCCTCGATTACATCTATCGTGAGGCATGTGTGAAGCCTACATGGCGTCGCTTTGCACAGGATATGGGGCACGTGAATACAGGTTGGACCTTACCAACAGAGAATAACATCTATGGCTCTGGTACTACCTTTGCCAACACCTATACCGTTGCTAATGCGTGGTATTGCCAGCACTTGTGGCAGCACTACACCTACACAATGGATAAGGACTTCCTGCGTACAAAGGCTTTCCCTGCAATGAAGTCGGCTGTTGACTATTGGTTTAAGAAGTTGGTGAAGGCTGCTGATGGCACCTACGAGTGTCCTAATGAGTGGTCACCAGAGCACGGACCAACAGAGAATGCTACAGCACACAGCCAGCAGTTGGTTTGGGACTTGTTCAATAACACTCGCAAGGCTATTGATATTCTTGGCAATGATGTAGTGTCAAAGACTTTCCGTGATTCGCTTGCAAGCTATTTTGCTAAGCTCGATGACGGTTGTCATACAGAGGTGAATCCAGCTGATGGACAGACTTATCTCCGTGAGTGGAAGTACACTTCACAGTTCAATAACCCAAGTAAGATTGGCGTAAACGAGTATAAGGCACACCGCCATATCTCTCATTTGATGGGACTTTATCCTTGTACACAGATTAGTGAAGATGCCAACAAGACCGTCTTTGAGGCTGCTCGTACATCCTTGATTGCTCGTGGCGATGGTCACGGAACAGGTTGGTCGCTCGGTCATAAGATTAATCTTAATGCTCGCGCCTACGAAGGTCAGCACTGTCATAACCTTATCAAGCGAGCTTTGCAGCAGACTTGGGACACTGGAACAAACGAGGCTGCAGGTGGTATCTATGAGAACCTCTGGGATGCTCATGCCCCTTATCAGATTGATGGTAACTTTGGTTATACAGCTGGTGTAGCCGAGATGCTCCT
>CAMUQM010000227.1 GCA_947095945.1 uncultured Prevotella sp. | reverse complement strand
CTTGATGATGTACCACTCTGTAAACCAAACTGGTGTACGAAGTAACCCATACGAATTAAGTTCTCTTTGTTGAAATTATAATCGAGACTGATATCTTTCAATGAAAGGCTCTGACGTGCATAACCAACGTCAACCTTTGCTTTCCACTTACCGTATGTTGCACTTACTCCAATACGCACGTCAGGAATAGCAACACCATCATTGAGCTTTTCGTTGAGTGTCTCGTCTGTTGAGTGCATCACACCAGCATCCATAAGAATTCGACCAGTTGGTTTTACTACCAACTTTGGCTCTTCTTCTTCCTGAGCAAAAGCACCTGCGCAAGTCATCAAAGCACAGGTGGCAATAAGGATAATTCTTTTCATAAGGCATTAATGTTATCTATATTCTATAAATTAGGTTTTTATCTGATAGTTAGAGATGTAAGAAGGAGGCATAAAGGAGTTAAGCCACCAACATAAAAGTTAATGTAAACCTACAGGCTTAACTCCTATGATACCTTATGCTTTTTAAGACTTAGTTTGCTGTCTTAAAAGTGCTCTTTGCAATCTTACCTTCCTTCTTTAGCTTAGCAAACTCTTTCTTTGCCTTTGCCAACTGTTCCTGAAAAGCTGGTTCTGCATGGAGACGTGCAACAACAGCTGCACTAATAATACGTGCAGCATCCACGTCGCTTTGCCAATGATAACCACAGATAACACGACTCTGACCCATTTGATAACCACGCTCAAGGATTTCATTCTGACGATCAACGTTAATCTCAGAGAGTACAAGAGCAGTAGCCCAGCCGATAGCCGTATGACCTGATGGATAAGAACCATTGGTTGAAAGCTCTTGCTGTTGTTCTGGGTTACAAGTCATCTCCTTATAGAAAGCGAATGGACGAACGCGCATATAATGGTCCTTAGCACTACGTGTAGCCAAGTCGCCTGCATCCTCACGCATATTCAAAACAAGCTTGTAAATCTCTGGAGTTGTCTCCTTGCTAATCTTGATACCAAAAGCTTCTGAGAAAGCGTTAGGCACACCGTCACCACCTACACGTGCATCAGCTGCAGCCTGATCACCACGAGGAGTATTTCGCTGCATCTTCCCCCACTGGTATTGTGCCTGATCATTAAGAAACTGAATGCTACCTGGCTGTGGAGGTGCTGGAAGAAGTTCGAGTGAACTTGCCTGCTGACCGTCCTGAAGGTAATAGAGGTCTGGTTGTGTACGTACGTCTTTAATCTTCTTTGCTGCTGTCTGTGCAAAAGTGGTTACTGAAAACATTGCCAGTAAACCAACAACTAAGGTCTTTTTTGTCATTTTGGTAGAGTTTTAAAATTATAAAATGGTTTTATTAAAATACGATAGTAATAAGTTGCTATAAAGTTAAAAGAAATGTTGTATACAAAATAGTTGCACCTCGTTTTTTAGATAAAATAAACGAATGCAACTATTGTTAATATACTGATTTTCAACCATTCTTGTTATTCTGATAATTTTAAAATATAATTAACGATTGAGGCAGGATTCTCATTGCAATATGCAGTGAGGATAACTTTATTATCACCAATCTTACTATGATAGAGTCGGCTAACAACAGGATTTAAGTTGCCATAGATTCCTAACATTCCCGGTAGGAGCGTACGCTTCACACGTGGCATCGCTAATAGCAAAATCAGCACACGTACCGGCTGACTGTTGGCAGTTGTAAAGTGGAACACGTCTTTACAAACTTCCTTATCGGTTGTGGCAAAACTCTTGAAAAACTGGTCTGATATATCAGCTATTTGGTCGGTAATGTTGCGAGTAGCAGAGTCTATGTCGGCAAAGAGTTTTGAGTTAAACTTCTTCATTCGTCGATCCTCATTCTCCTGCACAATATTATCGTGTACAACAGCATATTCCTGCATCAGCTGATGCAGGGCTTTCAATTGTTTGATTTGCATAATACGGTTTTCAATCGTCTGTAACATGCGAAGGAGTACTATGCGGTCACGACTGGCAATCTCTTTTTCTATTGACTGCAATTCATCCGACAAAGCCTTTGTCATCAGTTCATATCCTTCCAACTCTTGCAACTGTTTGATACTATCAGAAATATAGTTACGGATAACCTTTAAGCCTTCTGGTGTAAAGATATTCTCATATTGCTTTTTAACAGCAATAAAGTCCGTATAAACTTCTGCCACAGGGCGTTGCTTAGACTCGTTAAGGATATGGTGAAGACGCTCTTTCATTCCTTCATTCAGCCCTTTCAGCACAAGTGTGTCTTGTGTAGAACGATGGAACTTATTGAGTCGCTCCTTCAGCTCTTGGATATGGTTGAGCCAAACTTCATTCCTTCTGCATTGTTCTATAATAATCTCAATCTTATCCGTACTGCGTGCCTCTTCTGAAGCATGTACCATAGAATCGCGTTCGTAGACCTCAAACTGCTGGATACGAGCTATCTGCTCGTTCAGATATTTCACCATTTGAAGCGCTGTGTCACGATTTAGTCGGGCAATTCGTGCTGACAGCTGAGCAAACTGCTCATTATTAGTACGTATACTTTGTGAACTGATACTAATGCTATCAATCTCATTGCTTATGCTATCGAGGGTGTTACGTTCAGTATATGTCAATTTATCTTTTAAGGTGATTAATGATTCCAAACGCTGGCGTAGGTCATCTTTATTCATCTGAAGTTGACGATAAGTTAATACTCGATGTCTACGATAGCTAAAGAATATAATCCCGAAAATGCAGACAAGGGTAAATATAATGATACCAATAAGTTGCAGACTCGGCACCTCGTCATCAAAGGTAATCCATTCAGCAGCCTCTTCTTTATCAGGATTTAACTGCAAAGCTCCAAGATCGGAACCTATATATAAGGTGTTGTTATGAATAAAACCCGCCTGTGCATTGAAGTGGATGTCAGCAAAGAAACTACCACAATCAATCAGTCGACCTTCTTTGATTTTATACTTATGTATGCCTGTCTCTGGTATCGTGTATATAACGTTGTCATTGATGCAAAACATTCTACTGCTTCCATCAGATTGGATAGAATCAGAACCTTGAATCTGTAAATGATGATTAGTGAGGAGAAGAAGGTGAGGATTCTTCTGACCGTATGTTAGCAGACTACTGATAAACACTTTATCCTCTGTTCCAGCAACGTTTTTTATCTGCCCATCTTTTATAACAAACACACCATGATTGAGCGTAGCAATGTATATTTCGTCACTGTTTTGTACCTGATGAAAGGCAGTTATATATCTATTATTCATTGCCTTTATGGTATCAGTCTTACCTTTCTTGATATCAATGGATAATAGATAATCTTGCACACCAAGTAGTATTCTGCCTTGTTGAGGCAGAAGTGCCATAGAGGTGATTCGTGTCTTTGGTTGTGCCAATAGCTGTGGACGTTTAAAGAGCTGATTAATAAGGTAATGATTGCCAAGACTTAGCCTAAACAACTGATTATTTGCATTATAGTAATAAATATCCTCCCCATTAGCATACATCTCCTTGGGTAGCTCATCATTCTCAAAGTCATAAATCTT
>CAMUQM010000226.1 GCA_947095945.1 uncultured Prevotella sp. | reverse complement strand
TATAACCTCGAGAAAGTAGTTCATTTATGTTACCAACAAGTTCATTAAGAACATTCTCTTTATACTCTCCAGCGATATTCTTATTATAATGAAAGAGCTTAACACGTACACATCCTTGTCTGCTTTCCTTTCTTGGTTTCTGTTCAATCTCTTTATAAGCTTCATTTAATTGAACAGCGTCTTTAATATTATTCTTTTCCAACTCTTCCACCGTTTGCTTTACAGCATACGCAAAGAAAGCGTTGTTAAATCGGATTATATTCTCTTCAGAACGATAGTTCGTGTCAAGCGGTTCTATCTTTATTTGCTCGTTAGAGAAGTCATGCTCAATATTATTTAGTAACTTCCAATCACCTTGACGCCAACGATAAATACTCTGCTTTACATCACCAACAATCAGATTATGTGACTCTATTTGAGCCATACAGTTATCAAGTAACTTGCGGAAGTTATTCCACTGGATAGTACTTGTATCTTGAAACTCATCAATCATGATATGCTTCAAGTAAGCTCCCATCTTTTCAAAAACAAAAGGCGTATCAGAATCTTTCATTAAAGTGCTAAGCAATGATTGCGTGTTACTTAGCATAAATCGGTTCGTGTCTTTATTTATCTCATCAACGGCTTCTGAGATAGCATGTAAAAGACGAAGTTGAGAAAGATGTTTAAGCGTAAGATTACTGGATTGATACTCCTTCCAACATTCTTTCCTATACTGTTCTAATAGTAATAAGTCATCATACCATGACTCTGAAATAAAAGCACTAATACGCTCTTTCTCTCCAGCTGAGCATTTCTTCAACAACCAGTTATCAGGACTCTCAAGACATTTCAAGACATTTGCTGATGGTCCTTCATCAGTAGGTTCATTCTCTACCAATTTAGTGATATATCCATACAACCCTTTAATAAAGTAACTTGTATCAATACCAGCATCACTTATTTTCTGAAGCAGTTTTCCAGCCTGTTCTTTGACCTTCTTAGGGCTTTCCTTACGTCTCCTACGCAAATCTGTGATTAAATCGTCAAAAAAAGCCGCATCACTAAACCTATTATCAAGTTCCGCCTTGTGGTCTTTATAGAAATCCTTAAATATATTCTTTCCAAAGTCCTTTATTTGCCCGATGACATTCCAACCTTTGTCATCTTCTATATTTTTATCGATATAATCGCGAATCCAACTAAGAACCTCTTCTCCTTCTTCAAGACTATCAATTAGTTCATCAACAGCCTGCGCCTCTACCTGTTCATCGTTGAGATTGATACGAAGGTTAGCTGTAAGATTCAACTCACGAGCAAGATTACGCAATACAGATTGGAAGAAGGCATCAATCGTCTGTACACGAAATTCATTATAATGATGGGTAAGCAGCGATAACGCTTCAGCAGCATTCTCTCTAATTGTTTGCTCAGGAAAGCCAGTCTTCTGTAATACTTGCTCATAGTAAGCCTGCGAATCCGGCAGATTATGTGCAATCCCATACAGTTGGGAAAGAATACGCGTTTTCATTTCTTGCGTTGCCTTATTAGTAAAGGTTACGGCAAGAATCTTCTTATAATCTTGTGGATTCTTTACCACTAAAGTGATATATTCTGATGCTAATGTAAATGTTTTGCCTGAACCTGCTGATGCTTTATAAACCGTTAATGCTTTTTCCATCATGAATATTAGTAAAGATTGATGTTAGAGTCTGACACAATAGGTGAACATATTGGGGAAGAGTTCCTCTATATTTGTTGGCTTTTGTCCAAAGATACCAAAAATGGTACTACCACTTCCCGACATCTGTGCATACAAAGCTCCATTCTCATACAGTTTCTCTTTAACTGTAGCCAATGTAGAATGTATAGCAAAAATAGACTTTTCAAAATCATTTGTTAGTTCAGCGCGCCATGTATCAATTGGTTGACGTACAATATCACGACAACTTTTCGCTGGTTTCTTAGGAGTTACACCCGCGTATGCCTCAGCTGTTGAAACGGCTACATCAGGCTTTACAAGTGCAAGATAATACCCTTCTAAATTGTTACCCTCATTGTCTGCTGGGGCAAGAACATCTCCAATGCCTGTCGCATAAGCAATTTCAGAGCGAATAAAGAATGCACAGTCAGCACCCAATTGAGCTGCATAACGTTCCATCTCTGCATTACCCATATTTAGTCGAAAACGCTCATCAAGCAGTCGAATCATATAAGCAGCATCAGCAGAGCCACCACCAAGTCCAGCTTGCGTAGGAATACGCTTAACAAGATGAGCATGAACACGAGGAAGTTCATAATCTTTTGCAAGAAGATGATAAGCCTTAACAACTAAATTCTTGCTTTCATCACATTCTACAACATTGCCTGTCACCTTTAAATCAATAGGAGTAGGAGAGGGAAACTCCTCATCCATCTTCTTTATTTCCAAGGCATCACATAATGGTACCGGATAAAAAATAGTTTCAAGGTCATGGTAGCCGTCAGGGCGTTTTGCAACAATGTTTAAACCAAGGTTGATTTTGCAGCAAGGAAAGGTAATCATAGTCTAATATTATATTTTAAAGAATCTTTTCTGCAAAGATAATAAAAGCTTATAAGATTGATGTTAGAAATGGAATATTTTTTGTAAATTTGCCAACGTATGCCAGAAAGAAGTAATAACAATAAAAGTAGTCGTAGGACCAAGCAGGCTCCTATTGACACATCGTTTGGTCATCTCCAGCCACAGGCAACTGACATTGAAAAAGTTGTTTTAGGTGCACTTATGATTGATAAGGATGCCTTTACAGTTGTTTCGGAAATCATTAAGCCAGAAACGTTTTATGAATTTCGACACGAAAAGATTTACGAGGCTATTCAATCTTTGAATCTACAGCAGAAACCTGTAGACATTATGACTGTGGTTGAAGAACTCCGTCATAAGGGAACACTCGAAGATATTGGTGGTCCTGCTTATGTCGTGGAGCTAAGTTCAAATGTTGCTTCTTCTGCGCACATTGAATATCATGCACATATTCTTGCACAGAAATTCTTAGCACGACAACTTATCCAGTTTGCATCAATGATTGAGACTGATGCTTTCGATGAAACCGTAGATGTTGATGAGTTGATGCAGAAAGCTGAGGGGGCTCTGTTTGAGATTTCTCAGAAGAATATGCTTCAAGATTATGTGCAGATTGACTCTGTCGTTGAGCAGGCGCACCAATTGCTTCTCAAGGCTGCAAACAATAAAGGTAGTTTAACGGGAGTTCCAAGTGGTTTTCATGATTTGGATAAGATTACCGCTGGTTGGCAGGCATCCGACTTGGTTATCATTGCTGGACGACCAGCCATGGGTAAAACCTCTTTTGCACTTAGTATTGCAAAGAATATCGCCATTGACTATCGTAAGCCTATTGCGTTCTTCTCTCTTGAGATGAACAACGTACAGCTTGTCAACCGTCTGATT
Organism: uncultured Prevotella sp.; assembly: GCA_947095945.1. Lineage (GTDB taxonomy): Bacteria > Bacteroidota > Bacteroidia > Bacteroidales > Bacteroidaceae > Prevotella. The sequence continues at coordinate 124 of CAMUQM010000226.1, read as the reverse complement.
TCAAACGTTTGCTCTGTACCCGGTAATAAGATTCTTAATGGTCAGCTTACTCCTGACGAGTGGGAACGATTCGACTCAAATATCCGAAAGATGCAAGGTGCACCTATCTATATTGATGATACAC
>CAMUQM010000225.1 GCA_947095945.1 uncultured Prevotella sp. | reverse complement strand
GTGCTCCTTTCCGCCAAGCATACGCAAGACCAAATACTAATACCAGCATAAAGAAACCAATCGTAGCAAGTGCAATTGGTCCAAATGTCTTTACAACAACAGCCCAAGGGTAGAGGAATACAGTCTCCACGTCAAACATCAAGAAGAGAATAGCAAAGAGGTAGTAACCGATATGTACTGGCAACCAAGAGGTTCCATAAGTCGGAATACCACACTCATAAGGCTCACCCTTCGCCGGATTGTATGAACGCGGACCAATCCACTTAGCAATAGCATAAGCTGCCACTACCAAGAATGCGGCCGTTATCAAAACGGTAACAAAAAGTGTGAAATACATAAACTTTATATAGCTATAATTTAATTGTGCAATCTTGCTCTAATAAAACATGTTTTAAAACGTGTGCAAAGATACAAAAATATTTGAGAAAGTGTGCAAATTAAGAAGAAAAACACACCACTTTTTGCAAACTCCACTTTACAAACTTCATATAAGCTGATTTACAACACTTCAACAAGCGATTTATCAAATGCGATGCGTTTATTTTCATAGTTGCTAAGCACCTTCCAAAGGTCTCTATACATACATCAAGCTATCAATCCGCATAAGGAGAATAAAATTAAGAATAATATTCTATCAATCCCTCTATTGGAGATGCTATCACTTTACCAACTTGATAATCGAAACTACCAGCACTCGCTCTTAACTGTTCTTCAAAAGCAGCAGCGACTCCACCAACCGCAGAAATAGTACGAGTAGAAGAGTCCGAATATTTCAAAATATTCTTTTTAAAAAAGTTGTCGAAGTTATGTCGTACTAATTCTTCTAATTCAGCGTATTGCAAATTCTCTTTAATAAACTTTGAGCAACCTGCTAAGAAGCGATTTGCAAGAGGTTGGCGATATACTTTTTCTATGATTTCAGGATACCTTAAACCACTCCACTCTAAATATAAATCACGTATTTCCACTGACAAATCACCCTTAAAAATACCATTGAGCAACAACTTACCAAGTACTGCTCCACTACCTTCGTCACCTAAGATATAACCCAAAGGTGGGACATTTGCCACGATCTGTTTGCCATCATACTGACAACTATTAGCGCCTGTGCCCAAAATACAAGCTATTCCTGCCTCATGCCCCCACACAGCATGGGCTGCACCTAACAAGTCGCTCTCCACGTTTATCAAGGCTGAAGGAAAAGCTACTGCCAGCGCTTCGTGCACAACTGGCGAGAGAGCTTTTGTACAACCCGCACCATAAAAAGCTATCTGCGAAACCACTTCGGATATATTAGCTGTCAAAGAAGAGGAAACGCTTTCCATTGTAGCTTTGTGTAATGCAGGTATTAGTTCTTGTTCTAAAATCTTCAAGATAACATCCTTCGACTGATGAAAAGGATTTAAACCTTGTGTACGAACCTTCAGAACGCACTTACAGGTATCCGTTAGCAGACTAATCAATGCCCAGTCTGTCTTAGAACCTCCACTATCGGCAATTAATATCATTGTATACTTTTTCGTGCAAACTTACAACTTTTTATTCGTTTATATGTCTTATGACCTAAGAAAAGCACATACAAATACATCTTTAGTATCATTTTACATTCCTATATAAGTCTAAATGACAAACTTTCCGTATCTTTGTACACATTAAACTAATCATAAGTTACAATAAACAAAATATGCACAAAAAACTATTCTTTATCACCATACTATTGTTCTTCCTCACTCTTCCTGCAAGTGCTGTATTACAAGAGGACTCGCTGATAAATTCACTTCAAGTGCTTCGTCACGAACTGATTGCACAGCATCTTGAACAGACAAAGCAGTTGAACAAGTCAAGATTCATAACCGAACAGGTAACAAATCAGCTAAAAGAAATCGGTGATAAATCTGCACAGGTGTCATTGATGCTCTATTCACAGAAAACAGACAACATCTTCGACCTCACCTATGCTTGCCAACAGGCAACCGAACTATGGAAAGACTTCCAAACAAAGACACGTCCTTTCCATGACCTTATTACAGAGAGTAATGAAGAGATAGCACGCTACGACTCTCTTGTCAACGTTCTTAGTACAATGTATACCATTGGTCTTACTCCTAAGATGAAGACCGATCGCAACGTATGTCTTACTCTCGCAGTGAGTATCCGAAGAATGTTAAAGGAGCGCAATGACTCTTATCAAGAATACATTCAGTACTACAAATACAGCCAGCAACAGTTGCAAGCACTTGATGCCTATGCGCAGAAACGATATAAAGAGATTCAATCTGGCATCTTCACAAATGCTGGAGACAATTATTTCAAGTTCCTTAAGACTGTAAGTTTCCGTATCACTCAGATGAATACTACACTCTCAGAGAAATACACTCCAAACAATCTTGTAGTATCACAATGGGATGTGAAATGGATTATCACTCTTTTCAGTATGATACTGATTTATGGTTTAATAGCCATTATCATCAATTATCTGAGTATTCGATTCCTTGTTACAAGAGTAATGAAGACAAATCGCTTCGGGCAGAAGAATCAAGGCTTCCTTGCCAAGCGTACTTGTATTATTATGCTTGCCTCTGTCATTACTTTCAGTATCATACTTGTTATTATTCGATTGTTCTCGCCTTCTAACTTCGTACACATGGCTTGTAGCCTACTCTTGGAGTATACATGGATGCTGGCTGTCATCTTTGCATCCTTACTTCTGCGTGTAGAGGGTTCACAGACGCATAATGCTTACCGTATTTACTATCCATTGATTATGATAGGCTTTTTTGTCATCGCTTTCCGTATTGTGATGCTACCAAGCTCTGTCGTAACCCTTCTCTTCACACCTCTATTGCTCATTGACACATTGTGGCAGGCAAGAATGATTCACAAATACCATAAGCTTGTACCACGGTATGACTTAAACTTTGCATATATTTCTCAACTTGTATTCATTTTCTCACTTATAAGTGCATGGATTGGATATACTATGTTAGCTGTGCAGGTAATTATCTGGTGGACTATGCAGCTGGCTTGTATCCTTACAATCGTTTTTTTCAAAGATTATATGAACCAGTACAGGGAGAAACATCCAATTAAGAAGCTGTCGCCAATTAAGATTTGGTTTCTTCGCTTCATTGATATTGTCCTCATCCCAACAGCCTTGGTAATATCTTTTATCATTGCTATTTATTGGGCTACAGATGTCTTCAACCTTAGTGGACTGACATGGAATTTGTTCCGCACTAACTTTATCGATTCTGATAAGATTCAGATTAGCGTATACTCGATAGCAGTCGTGACTATTTTATGGTTTATCTTTAACTATCTGAACCAGACTATCCGAGATGCGATTAAGTTATATCTCCAAAGAAATGATCCATCTACAGCCGAAGCACGTGCTACGATGTATATCAATGTGCTACAGGTGATAGTATGGGGCTCTTGGTTGTTGATTACACTTGGTATCTTCAAAGTCAGCAGTACGTGGCTGGTTGTTGTAACAGGTGGTCTATCAACGGGTATAGGTTTCGCTATGAAGGATATTCTGGAGAATATCTATTATGGT
>CAMUQM010000224.1 GCA_947095945.1 uncultured Prevotella sp. | reverse complement strand
ACAAAGGTGAAGTCTGTTCAGAACATCATCTTCCAAGCTAAGGAGAGCAAGACCCTCACTGGCTCAGACGAGGATGTAGAAGGACTTATCAAGGAACTGTTAGGAGAGAAGATTATTGGTTAAAAGCCTCTCCCCCAACCCCTCTCCGAGTAGAGAGGGGCGTAGAATGTTCTGTTAAACATAAGATTGAACATTATGGGGAGGTATCATATAAACATAAGAAAATCCCCCAGCAAGTGAAACATTTCACTCCCCTCTCTACTCGGAGAGGGGGCGGGGGTGAGGCCTATGAACAACGTATTTGTATATTGCGAAATAGAGGAAACCACCGTACAGGAGGTTTCACAGGAGCTGCTGACCAAGGGTCGCAAGCTCGCAAATGAGTTAGGTGTGGAACTCCATGCCATCGCTGCCGGTAGTGGTATCAAAGGAAAGGTAGAAGACCAAATCCTGCCATACGGTGTAGACAAACTCTTTGTCTTTGATGGTGAGGGACTCTTCCCTTACACATCAGCACCACACACAGATATTCTCGTTAACCTCTTCACTGAGGAGAAACCACAGATCTGTTTGATGGGTGCTACTGTTATCGGTCGTGACCTCGGTCCACGTGTATCATCTTCATTGACCAGTGGTCTTACTGCCGATTGTACTCAACTTGAGATTGGTGACTACGAAGATAAGAAAGCAGGTAAACGTTATGAGAACCTGCTCTATCAGATTCGTCCAGCTTTCGGTGGTAACATCGTGGCAACCATCGTCAACCCTGACCACCGTCCACAGATGGCTACCGTTCGCTCTGGCGTTATGCAGAAAGCTATCTATGAAGGCGAAGCAAAGAAAGAGGTTGTATATCCAGACGTAGCGAAGTATGTACCAGAGGTTGACTATGTCGTAAAGGTTATTGACCGCCATGTTGAGCCAGCACAGAACAACCTAAAGGAAGCATCTATCGTTATCGGTGGTGGCTATGGTGTAGGCTCTAAGGAAGGTTTCGACTTACTCTTTAAGTTAGCAAAGGAACTTCATGGAGAGGTTGGTGCCAGCCGTGCCGCTGTTGATGCAGGTTGGGTAGACCATGATCGTCAGATTGGTCAAACTGGTGTCACCGTTCATCCAAAGGTTTACCTTGCTTGTGGTATCTCTGGACAGATTCAGCACATCGCTGGTATGCAGGACAGTGGTATCATCATCTCTATCAACAACGACCCCGATGCTCCTATCAATACCATTGCCGACTACGTCATCAATGGCTCTGTTGAGGAGGTTGTTCCGAAGTTGATAAAGTATTATAAGCAGAATAGTAAGTAAAGCCTCACCCCCAACCCCTCTCCGAGTGGAGAGGGGAGTAATCACTACTATTTGGTGAGACTAACAGAAAGAGTTGCTAAAGCACATGGAGAAGGATGTAACTGAATGGTATGAAACTACCTCCATAGACAGATATGACCTCTTAAAAAGAATATACCAAAGAAAACAGACAGCACATGACCGCTGCCGAAAAAACACTTTGGAGTCTCTTACGCCGAACTGTTTATGGTTTTAAATTCAGACGTCAACATCCTATCAATGACTTCATAGCTGACTTTATCTGCTTAGAGGCAAAACTAATAATAGAAGTTGATGGCGCTTACCATAATGAGCCTCAACAACAAGTGAATGAACGAGTCCGCACGGACATACTCTCAGACATGGGATTTAAGGTAATACGCTTCACTAATGAAGAAGTACTATCAAACCCAAAAGCAGTTTTAAGAACTATCAAAGAAGAATTATATTATAAATAATAAAGTCCTAACAACCTCCAATAGAACATTTCACTCCCCTCTCCAATCGGAGAGGGGTTGGGGGTGAGGCTCTTTTTATCATGGCAAATTATTATACTGACCACCCAGAAATAGCGTTTCACTTGGAGCACCCATTGATGAAACGCATCGTAGAGCTGAAAGAGCGTAACTACACTGATGCTGCTACACACGCTGATGCACCAGTAAACTATGAGGATGCAATCGAAAACTACAAGCGCATCTTGGATATCACTGGTGACATTACAGCAAACATCATTGCACCTAACTCGGAGTCTGTTGACCTCGAAGGTCCACACCTCATCGACAACCGTATGCACTATGCCAGCAAGACCTTGGAGAACATTGAGGCTACTCGTCAGGCTGGATTGTGGGGTGTTTCTATGCCTCGTCGATATGGTGGACTAAACCTACCAAACGTTGTCTTCTCTATGATGTCTGAGCTTATCGCTGCAGCCGATGCTGGTTTCCAGAATATCTGGTCACTGCAGTCTTGTATCGACACCCTCTATGAGTTTGGTGACGAGGAGCAGTGTCAGAAATATATCCCACGTATCTGTGCTGGTGAGACGATGTCAATGGACCTCACCGAGCCTGATGCAGGTTCTGACCTTCAGCGTGTAATGCTCAAGGCTACCTTCGACGAGAAGGAGAATTGCTGGCGATTGAATGGTGTGAAGCGTTTCATCACCAATGGCGACTCAGACATCCACCTCGTCCTTGCACGTTCAGAGGAAGGCACACGCGATGGTCGTGGACTCTCAATGTTCATCTATGACAAGCGTAACGGCGGTGTTGACGTACGTCATATTGAGCATAAACTCGGTATCCACGGCTCTCCTACCTGCGAACTTGTTTACAAAAATGCGAAGGCAGAACTCTGTGGTAACGCCCGTATGGGTCTTATCAAGTACGTAATGGCATTGATGAACGGTGCTCGCCTCGGTATCGCAGCACAGTCTGTAGGTCTTGAGCAAGAGGCTTATAACGAGGGATTGGCTTATGCTAAGGACCGTGCACAGTTCGGAAAGAAGATTGTCAACTTCCCTGCTGTCTACGATATGCTCTCTCGTATGAAGGCAAAACTCGATGCTGGTCGTTCCCTCTTGTACCAGACTGCTCGCTATGTTGATATCTACAAAGCATTGGAAGATATTGCACGCGACGAGAAACTCACTGCTGAAGAACGTCAAGAGATGAAGAAGTACACTCGCCTTGCTGATGCCTTCACACCATTGGCAAAGGGTATCAACTCTGAGTATGCTAACCAGACAGCCTACGACTCTATCTCTATCCACGGTGGTTCTGGCTTCATCATGGAATACAAGTGTCAGCGTCTGTATCGTGATGCACGTATCTTCTCTATCTACGAGGGTACAACACAGTTGCAGGTTGTTGCTGCCGTGCGTTACATCACCAACGGCACTTACCTTTCTATCATGAAGGAAATGCTCGAAGCTGAACTTGCTTGCGACTGTATGAAGGGTCTGCGTGAGCATGTAGCTAAACTCGTCCAGCTCTATGAAGAGGCTGTTGAGAAGGTGAACGCAAGCGACAATCAGGATGTTCACGACTTCCTCGCACGTCGTCTTTACAATATGACAGCTGACATCATCGGTTCTCTCCTTCTCATTGAAGATGCTTCTAAGGCACCAGACCTCTTCAAGAAGTCTGCCCACGTCTTCGTTCGCATGGCAGAAGAAGAGGTTATCGGTCACACAGCTTATATCAAAGCTTTCAACGCTGAAGACCTTGAGCAGTT
>CAMUQM010000223.1 GCA_947095945.1 uncultured Prevotella sp. | reverse complement strand
CACAAGAGTTTGTTGTTCCTAAGTCAATTCCAATAATCTTTCCCATAATTGTATATTCTTTTTTATTATTATTTCTTGTTCTATTATTAACGCTTGTCTTTCGCAGCTTCATCAAACCATGTTGTCTGCTGCTGATAGCGCTATTCGCCAATTATTAGACAAATGATGTGCCAACAGAGGCAGACTGACAGAATGGCAGAAAGAGTTATCAAATTGACTTCAAGCAGAGTTTTAAGACACAAAAAGAAACTGTGCCAATACTTTAATAAAAAGATATTGACACAGACTCACTATGATAAGACCTAAATTAGTAATTAGACATCTATGCTTACTATAATTGAACTACTGTATAACTGTCCAAAAACTGCTTAGCATCTAATAACCGATAGGAAGAATAAGAGACAACGTTACTTCACACTAAAAGTCGTAATCTTCATATCGTTCTTCTCATTACGCTTATCAGGATCGCCCAAAGAGATACCATACTCACCTGGCTTCAAACCTTCTATAACAATATAGTAAGAACTCTGTCCGTACTTCTTAGCCTGAAAAGATATTTGTCCAAGAGAGTTTGTTTTAGTTGCAGACAACGTTCCAGCTTCAGCCAATTGTGCTCTACGTTCCTTACCCTTTACCTCAAATGGGAAGATATTAATAAAGGACTCTGGGTCGGTTGAATTATTCGCAGCCTTAATAATAAGGCGAACATCCTTACCAGTAGGTACTGTTACAGATGAAGTAGGACCACTCAAAGTAATACGTGTCTTCACCTTTCCAATACCAACAAGATACAACGAAGCACCCGCTTTGGTCTTGACAACGCCAGATTCGCGTGGCAATTTCACATACTCTGTGTTAGAAGTAAGCAAAAATGTTTGGTCTGCAAACTCAGGTTCTGGGATAGAGACCTTCTGTGCAAAAGAGGTTGTCATACCTAACAACGCAAACAAAATAGTAAAAATAGTTTTCTTCTTCATAATTTTTTTTAGTTAGAAATCAGAATTATGTTTCAAATATATAAAATAAAAGTATTCGATAAAGTTATAAAACCTATAAATTATCATTATTTAACACTACAAAGATTAGACCATTATAGAAAACAAAAGTTCAAGAATCTCTTAAAAGAAATTCTCGGACTTTTGTTTATCCTTATTTAATATAGACTTATACTCTAGGGTCAGACCTAAGATCAAAGATTTCGCTATCTTTATACACAGCCTTATCTATAGTTCCATCTACCAGCACAGCAGCTTCAATAAGACGGAAACCTGTAACTTTCTTAGCACTGTCATATCCACCATAGGTATATATTGGATTAAACCAGAATGCGATAGCGACATCATGTGTCTTACCGCCATAAGTCAGTTTACCTAAGTTTAATCGGTAAGGAGCAATATAGAAAAGGATTGGATTCACCTCATAAACACTTATAGCACACTTAACCTCTTGATCATGCAAAGCCTCAACCGCCTGCTTCAACTCTGAATCAGTGATTTTATTTGCCAGCATTTTACTTGGGAAACTTTTTATAACAAGTGTTGTGTCATCTTTAATCTCCCAGCTGGTACGCACTGAATCTTTCTTGCTAATTACACTGTTGGCAGAGTTATAATTATAGGTAAACAACTTACCTTGATAGACACCTTGAATCATTTTGCTTGCAGCTTTCCGCTCTGCTGGTGTTGGTAATTTACGCCCTCCATCATTATTATCACTCAGACAAGAAACTAATGACAGAGTTGCAATGAATGCTACGGCTAAAAGTAATAAGTTCTTTTTTTTCATTATAGTATGTTTTGGTTTAATGTATTATACCTAAAAAATCTCCATAGTATGGAAATAATCATGGTACTTATTTAAGTTTATCGCTTACAAAAGTACACATTCTATACTTATTTCCAACACAATTACTGTTAAAAGACCTCATAAAAAGAGATAATGGGAGAAAACATCGGTTTCGGTTGACAAATTGCTTGTATGAATAAAAGGGGAATTTAAAAGCCATTTGCTGTTTTGATACAACAAATGGCAGTAAGTATGATTATTTCTTAGTTTTCTTTCCAGAAAGCTGGAGAGAACAATACCAAGACGGTAAATAGCTCCAAACGACCTACGAGCATAAGGAATGAACAAATCCACTTCGCAAAGTCAGGCAACTGTACCCATGACATCGTAGGACCAATTTCCATACCCAAAGTAGGACCAACATTTCCCAAACAACTCAACGTAATGGTAATAGCATTTGTATTATCAATACCGAATGCAATCATCGTAAAGGCACAGAAAAGCGTTAGGATAAGATAAAGTCCGATAAAACCTAAGAGTGTTACACGCTTTGACTGTGGGATATTCACACCGTCAATCTTCATTGGTAAGACTGCATTAGGATGCAAAATCTGACGGAACTCATTGCGCACCACCTTCAACAGCATCACACCACGAATACTCTTGATACCGCCACTGGTAGAACCAGAACAGCCACCAAAGAACATACAAGCAGCCAAGACGACCCAAGTAACATGAGGCCATTTGGCAGCATCATCACTGAAAAGTCCTGTTGTTGTTATAAAGGAGACTACCTGAAAGAGGGCACAACGAAAGGCGCGCTCAATATCATAATGATTGCGATAAACAAGTTCAAAGGCGATAAAGATTGCAAACGAGAGTACCATAATCGTATAGAACCGGAACTCACTATTCTTTAACAGCTTCTTGATATCTAATCCTACCACCGAAGCATACAACAAAGTAAAGTTGACACCAGAAAGAAAGCAGAACAAAGCACAGACATACTCTTCCGCAGGAGAATGGAAGGTAGTTATAGAACCACTCTCCGTTGAGAATCCACCCGTTGCAGTACTGGTCATAGAATAGTTGAAAGCATCAAACCATCCCATACCGCATACCTTATAAGATAGGATGCAGGCAATTGTCAAAACCAAATAAACAACCCAAATCCACTTGGCACTTGTACTCAGTCGTGGGTGTAGCTTACTCTTGATAGGACCAGTAGCTTCGGCTGCAAACACCTTTACTGAACCGCCCACCATAGAGGGAAGAATAGCTATGGTAAAGAACACAATTCCCAATCCACCTATCCATTGTGTCAACGAACGCCAGAAAAGGAGTCCCTTTGGTAGATGTTCTGGATAGTCTATAATCGTAGCACCAGTCGTTGTAAAACCCGACATTGCCTCAAAGAATGCGTCTGTAAAGCTCTCAATATATTCACTAAGCATAAAGGGAAGTGTACCGAAGAGCGTAAAGAGTATCCAAGATATCGTTACTACGAAATAAGCATCACGACGTCCTAAGAGGTTGTCAGCATGACGTCCCAGCAATCGGAATACAATACCAGCACCTACAGTTATGAGAATACTCCACACGAATGGCAGGATGTCAACACCATAATATAGCAATGACACAAACAGACAAAGAAGCATCAGTACGCCCTCTATCCATAACAGGGAGCCAAGAATCTTGGAAATAAGTTTCAGATTAAGCATGGTTAAATGAATAATTTCTCCACCTTTTTCATATCAACATTATAACAGAAGACCACAACAGAGT
>CAMUQM010000222.1 GCA_947095945.1 uncultured Prevotella sp. | reverse complement strand
CGCAAATTCCCATACCATTCTGCACATTGCTGTAAGTAGTACGGATGTTGGAGAGACCAGCTTGGGCAAGAGAGTTGTTTGAAACATCGTTCAACGCCTGCAAGAAACGGTAGTAGGCAGGGCTGATATGATAGAATTCCAATTCCACACCTTCCTCAATATTATACAATCTCTTCAACTCCTTTGCTGCCTCATCAGACATATTTGTGGCACGCACAAACGGCTGAATGTTCAGATGAAGGGTATAAGTTTTGCCGTTGATAGTAGCATCATCAAAGATATAGAAGTTCTGATAGAAGTCACTGCTAAAGTCGAAGTCATCGTCTATGTCGGATAATGGATTCAACAGCGGTTCACTTGCCGTAGAAATCGGCACATAGAGTTGCTGTAATTGATATTTTACAGCCACGCTATCCCAATGTTCGGTCTTTCGTGCAGCCATAAACTCATCGTAAGAATAGAAGTTTATCACCTCTTGCATATAACCGCCAAAGTTACGGAAGCATGTCACATAAAGGTAGGACAGCCTATTGGTTTTCGCACGTACAGCGTAATAATCGTGTGTCTCGGCAGGGTCGGTGAAGGTTGCCTGCAGCTGCAGGAAGTCTTTTACATTTGAGGAAGGGTCTTCCTTCATTCGCACCATACGCGTTGCGAGGTGGCTTATACCGATTGGTTGTGGAATCTCTGTGGATGTCTCAACAGCCTCTAAGCCCTGCGCTTCAACACGTAACTGCACCTTATCGCCTGCTTTCTGCTGTCCCACAACACGGTAGCGACCATTGCCCAAGGCTGTCACTGGCATCGCTTGTCCGTTCAACTGATAGCTGATAACGGCATTGTCAATCAGCGCATTCTGCTGTGTTGCGTTATATTGTTTCAATGGAATACTGCGTGACACGGTGATATAAGTGGTGTCAGCAGTAGAAGGCATACAATAAACCACCAACTTTGGCTTTGCATCAGGCAGGTTGCTGACACTGAAATCATCCTTGCAACTCATTACTGACAGGGCAAGGAAGAGGAGAAATAATATCTTTTTCATGCTCAGAACTTAGAATTTAAATGTATAACTGAACGATGGGATAACAGGAATGAACGCCATGTTCTTAATCTTCATTTGGTTATTGCTGTTGATTTTCACGCGCACCCACATAGAGTTCAGATGGCAATAGGCATTATAAAAGCTGAGGTTCCAGATGCGCTCATTGCCCTTCTTGGTCGTATGACGGAAGTCGAAGCCGATGTCAAGACGGTGATAAGCCGGCAGGATAACGTTATTAGGCTGTTCGTAAGCAAAGTTCAAACGGTTGTCGTCAGGCGAAGTAAAGTTCAATCCTCCCTCCGTCTGGGCTGGAACGTTAGGCAGCGGAATATACTGTGTAGGGATGGTCATGCGGTTACCGGTGCGGAAGGTCCATGCTGCAAAGGCTGCAATCTTCTTTGTTATGTTCCATCGTCCAGTGAGCGTGAGCTTATGACGGTTGTCAAACTTGTCATAGTACCAACCATCGTAGAAGTCATTAAACTTCTTTTCAGTCCATGAGAGGGTATAAGAACCGTGCAGATTGAGGTTGGCAATGTTGTAATCAGCATCCAATTCAACACCGTAAGAGCGACCGTCACCCTCCATTACCATGTAGTCCCAGTTGGCAGCTGGTGGCTCTAATCCTGCCCAACTTGAATACTGCAGGATATGACTTGAACGCTTGTAATAAGCTTCCAACGAGAGCAACCACTGCTTGTTAGGTTTCATATAGGCTCCTGCAGCCACCTGCCAAGAGCGCATCGGGTGTAGACGTGCAGTCGTTGGCACCCAGTAGTCGGTTGGTAGGTCGAGGAAAGAGTTGGCAATCTTATGCACAAACTGACTCATCATTGTGTAGCTTGCCTTGAAAGAAAGACGGTCGTTAGGTTGGAATTTCATTGCCAGACGTGGACTCAATGTTGAGAAGGTCTTACCGCTGATATGGAAGACATCTGCATTCACACCACCGTTGAGGCTCCATTGCTCGTTGAGTATCATCTCGTCTTCGGCATAGAAGGTCAACTGATGCGCCACATTCTTGTTATAACTGTGGCTGGCAATGGTGTCACCCTTTGCAGTACCGTCGGTCTTATAGCTGTCAAAGCGGTTGTTGGTCTGTGGCTGGAAGCGATGATAAGTATAGTCATGACCGAAACGAATGTGATGACGTGGATTCGGACGGAAGTCGAAAGCAGCACGATAGCCGATGTCATCAATAGAGGAACGATAGCCATGTGAGCTTGTCGTCAGCTGGTCTACCTGCTCATTTCTAATCACTTTCCATTCGTCCGAACTCGTTACCGTTGAACGATTGTGCGTGTAGACGGCTGTGAAGTTAGCAAAGAGCTTCGGTGAGAACTGGTAATTCCAGTCGAGTGCAGCATTGAAGTTGCCCCAGTGGAAGCGATTATCATAAATATCTATATCTTCATAACCATAACCATTTTTGTAATACGACTCGTCTTTTGCATCCAATCGGTCTTCACCTGAATAGACACTCAGCGACATACGTGAGCGGTCGTTGAAGATATTGGTCAGCTTAAAGTTTAAGTCGTGGAAGAAATAAGACATATTTATCTTGTCCTCGCTGTCTCTCTTGCTGTTCATAATCGCAAAAGCAGGGCGAGTCAAGAGGTCTAACCAGCTACGGCGCAGACCGAAGTTATAGGATGTCTTGCCCTTTCTGATTGGTCCTTCTATGTGGAAAGCGCCATCGAGCAGACCGATACGATAGCTGCCATGGGTGTTATAAAGGTCGCCATCAGCCGTACGCACGTCGATGACACTCGACAAACGACCGCCATAGCGTGCAGGGAATCCACTCTTATAGAAGTCGACATTCTTCACTACATCCGCATTGAACGAAGAGAAAAGACCTAAGGTGTGGTTGGTATGATAGAGTGGTGTACCATCGAGGAGGAAGAGGTTTTCGTCGCTATTTCCACCATGTACGTAGAGTCCGCTGGCAAGTTCCAATCCGTCTGACACACCGCTCGTACGCTGCAAAGTCTTGATAACGTCTGGACTACTTAACAATGCGTATTCTGTCTTAATATCTTTTGGTGAAAGAGAGATTTTACCTGTTTGTGTTTTCAGCAAAGGCGAGTTAAGGTCGGTTGTTACCACCACTTCATCTAACTGTGCCTCGTTCTGAAGAATGATGTCATGGTTCTGATTGGCAGTAAGTTCTATGGTTTCGACAAGGGTCTTATAGCCCACGTAGCTACATCTGATTTCGTGCCGTCCTTCGCCTAATGTGAGCGAGAAATGTCCGTAGGCATTGGTCATCGTACCCTGTCGTGTGGTGAGGTCGTAGATTGTTGCATTGATAAGTGGTTCACCATTGCGGTCTTTCACATATCCACTGAGTGTAAAACGCTGTCGTGTTTTGTCCTCATCAATACCCCGAATTACTCTTTGTACAGGCGCGTTACTTTTCAAAGTAGTAGCCTCTGTATCAGTAGTCTTATGTGCATACAAACCCAAAGGGCAGAGCCATAAGGTAGCCATTAAGAAATGTTTATTCATCAATGTATAAAATTTA
>CAMUQM010000221.1 GCA_947095945.1 uncultured Prevotella sp. | reverse complement strand
GTGATGTCAGTTCGTCAGTATAATCAGCGTCTTGGATTCAGTCGTAAGTGGACAACAGACTTTGTTTATCAATTAGTATTGCTTGCTAAGAAGGAGCCAAAGCCTGCAGAGGAAGTAGATACAAAATAATTAGTTATATATTTGCTTGAATAGAAACTTTAATGTAATTTTGTAGCCCAAACGAATAGATTAGCTATGAATGCAAATGAGAAGATTCTGAATACGTTTGCGACGCGTGTCCGTCAGATGATCCTTCAGTACGAAGCACTGAAGAAGGAAAATGACGAGTTGTATGCGCTTGTCGATCAGCGTGAGCAGGAGATACAGCAACTGCAAGGAGAATTGTCTCAAGTAAAAGCTGATTATAACTCGTTGAAGATGGCTAAAATGCTTGAAGTTACGGATGGAGATATGGAAACTGCACAAAAGCGTGTTGCCAAACTTATCCGAGATGTAAATAAGTGTATCACACTTCTAAGTGAGAAATAAAACAGAATATAATGGCAGACGATAAGCTACATATAAGATTGCATGTCTATGATGCAGAACTTTCGGTAAACGTCCCACGAGAGGACGAGGAGTATTATCGTTCGGCAGCCAAGCTTATTACCGACACAATTAATACTTATTCAACCCTTTTTAAAGGTAAAAAGGGAGATAAGGATATTATATATATGGCTATGCTTGATATTGCATTGCGATATAAGAAAGAAGGTGTACGTAATGATACGGCTCCATTTAATGATATTCTCAGTAAACTCACTTCAGAAATTGAAGATACACTGAAGAAATAGTGAGAATATTTAATTTAAATCATAAAAAGAATCAATGAGTCCAATAGTAACAGTTATAATAGCTGTGGTATGCCTTTCGGCAGGATGTGCTGGTGGATTTGCTATTTTCCGTTATATCTTAACTGGAAAATACAAAGATACAATGGATAAAGCAGAGAAAGCTGCAGAGGTAATTAAAGAAAAGAAGCTTCTTGAAGTTAAAGAGAAGTTTCTTAACAAGAAAAGTGAACTCGAGAAAGAGGTTCAGCAGCGTACGTTGAAGATACAGCAAGGTGAAAACCGCTTGAAGCAACGTGAGGTTGCGTTGAATCAACGTCAGGAGGAAATCAATCGTCGTAAGCAGGATGTAGATCAGCAGCAGCAGCGTGTTGATAATGAGAAGAAGCTACTGCAGATTAAGCAACAAGATCTTGAGAGAATGCAGGAGCAGGAGCGAATGAAACTTGAGGAACTCTCAGGTCTTAGTTCAGAAGAAGCAAAGAAGCGTTTGATTGAGAGCTTGAAAGATCAGGCAAAACTTGATGCGGCCTCTTATATCAATGAAATAGTAGATGAAGCAAAACTTAATGCTAATCAGCAGGCTAAAAGAATTGTTATTCAGACAATCCAGCGTGTTGCTACTGAAACAGCTATTGAGAACTCTGTAAGTGTTTTCCATATTGACAGTGATGAAGTTAAGGGACGTATCATCGGTCGTGAGGGTCGTAATATCCGTGCTTTGGAGGCAGCAACAGGTGTTGAGATTGTAGTTGATGATACGCCAGAAGCTATTGTTATCTCAGCTTTTGATCCTGTTCGTCGTGAGATTTGTCGTTTAGCACTTCATCAGCTGGTTGCTGATGGACGTATTCATCCAGCACGTATTGAGGAAGTTGTAGCTAAGGTCAAGAAGCAGCTTGATAATGAGATTATTGAAACAGGTAAGCGTACAGCTATTGACCTCGGTATTCATGGTCTTCACCCAGAATTGATTCGTATTGTTGGTAAGATGAAATATCGTTCTTCATATGGTCAAAACCTTTTGCAGCATGCTCGTGAAACCGCAAATCTTTGTGCTGTCATGGCAAGCGAATTAGGTTTGAATCCAAAGAAGGCAAAGCGTGCAGGTTTGTTGCATGATATTGGTAAAGTACCAGACGAAGAGACTGATTTACCACACGCACTTTATGGTGGTAAGATAGCTGAGAAGTATAAGGAGAAGCCAGACATTTGCAATGCTATTGCAGCTCACCATGATGAGATTGAGATGACTACACTTCTTGCGCCAATTGTTCAGGTATGTGATGCTATCTCAGGTGCTCGACCAGGTGCTCGTCGTGAGATTGTGGAAGCTTATATTAAGCGTCTGAATGATCTTGAAGCAATTGCAATGAGCTATCCTGGTGTAACCAAGACTTATGCTATTCAGGCTGGTCGTGAACTTCGTGTAATCGTTGGTGCAGACAAGATGGATGACGTAGAAAGCGAGAAGCTCAGTTCTGAGATTGCAGAGAAGATACAAAACGAAATGACTTACCCGGGTCAGGTTAAGATTACGGTAATTCGTGAGATTCGCTCTGTTGCTTATGCAAAGTAAGATTTGATTTTTATTTGAATTATATAGAAAGCACTCCTTGCAAGGGGTGCTTTTTTATTTAGTATATTCTTACACCATACTACATTAATAATTGACGTCTTACAATGTATTATTATTGTTCTTTATACTTGTTCTCAATAATAGTGTTGTTGCCCAGCACAAATGGTGATGTTGGTTAGCACCAATCGTGCTGAGGGCTTTATGTTATGTATAATGATGTTATCGGTAGACCTATGTGATTAAGTCTGCTAATTATGTTTTATCAGATACTATTCTTTTCGATAATAAAATAAGGTAGTAACTCAAATGAATTTTAAATGCAAAAAGCCCTCATCAATTCATGAAACTAAATATCCATGTACTGATGAGGGCTTTATTATATTCTGTTACTCTTAGCAGCCAGAGCCATCAAGTCGGCATGATGCTGCGGCAGGTGCATCGTTAAGGTTGATACCAGCCTCTTCTGCTGACAATGTTACTGTCCCATCTTCAAGTACAAAGCAAGGAACACCAGCATAACCATGCTTCTTTGCCTCATCAAATACGGCATTGTTGTCACGAAGACGAAGGAACTCCTTCATATACTTTATATGTGAGCCAATCTCAATTACTTCATAACGATTGTCACCTTCTACGTGCTTGTCAACTGCAATACAGTCTGGACAAGTATTCATTCCATAAATCTTAATCATGATTAAATCTCTTTTAATTAATATATTGGTCTTATATCTTGACAGTATTAGTGATTACAAATCTTAGTTGTATCAACTGTAAATCCTCCCTTAGCAGGCATAAACTTACCACGCTCTGTCAAGAAATCTACCAATTCCTTAGCATTCATACCATCTACAGAACAAGTGTGGAATTTCTCTTCCTCACCGAAACGCTCAATGATAGCCTTCACTAAATCTTCTTTTGTCTCATAACTATTACCCTCCATCATGTGGAGTACATCATGTCCATGTGCCATTATTATCTTTTTTGTTAATAAATTAGTGCATTGAAACTCTCTTTGCACACTCTTCTACTTGAGTTTCTATAAGCAAAAGTTGTGCCATATGTTTGATTAACTAATTTTAATTGTTTAAAAATAATAATATGACATATTTTAATTACTTTTGTCTTTAGTGACAGATGTATATTGGTAAAATGTCAGTTATACTTGGTGTCATTAGTGCTTAAGTATCTCTTATATATTCACTTA
>CAMUQM010000220.1 GCA_947095945.1 uncultured Prevotella sp. | reverse complement strand
CCGTTGATAGCGATGAATACCTATGGATAATCTGTGGTACAAAGGTTTGGCGTGGTAGACTCAATCGAGTAGGCTGGGCATTGAACCTTAGCCGTTTGGCAGAATAAGATATACAATACAGGACAACAATGAAACGTATCTTCATCAACCTCCTTCTCCTCCTTGCTGCTACGCCTCTTTGGGCGCAGTCAGATCCGGAGTATAAGATGGAGATTGGTGCTGGCGTTGGTATGATGGGTTACTTAGGCGACTTTAATGAGTCGTTGTTGAAAAATCTTCAGCCGATGGGAACAGTGCTGGCAAGATATAATCTCAATCCTTATATGGGATTAAAGATGAACGTCTCGTTTGGAAAGATGAAAGGTTCGTCAGCTGATGTTAAGACTTACTATCCACGTTTTGCTTCGGCTCCCTATACATTTGACAACTCATTAGTTGATGTAGGCGTTGCATACGAATATAACTTCCTGCCTTATGGTACAGGTCGTGACTATCGTGGTGCACAGCGCTTGTCACCCTACGCAACGATAGGATTGGGTGCCACCTACGTTAATATAAAGAATGGTGACCGCAAGTCGGTGCTCACTGCTAATCTTCCAATCGGATTGGGCGTGAAGTATAAGGTCAGTGAGCGTATGAACGTAGGATTGGAATGGGCTTTACACTTCTCGCTTAGCGATGAGTTAGACGGGCAGAAAGACCCTTACGGCATTAAGAGTAATGGACTCTTTAAGAATACGGACAGCTATTCAACCCTGCAATTGACGTTCTCTTATAGCTTCATGGCGAAGTGTAAGACTTGTCATAATGAGGACGAGTAAGGGAAGTAAGCTCTGACCTTATTATATTAAGGTAATGTCTAAAGCGTGCAGACATATGTACTGTACAGAATAAACAAAGGTTTATCTCTTCAAAAGATATGGCAGAAGAATTAGATATGACACGAATACCCCAGCATATTGCCATCACAATGGATGGCAATGGACGTTGGGCAACAGAACGCAATAAGCCACGCTCCTACGGACATCAGGCAGGAGTGGATACCGTTCGTCGCATAACATCAGAATGTGTACGATTGGGCGTGAAGTATCTCACACTCTATACCTTCTCAACCGAGAACTGGAATCGTCCTACCGATGAGATAGCAGCGTTGATGGGACTTGTGCTTACGTCTTTGGAAGACGAAATCTTCATGAAGAATAATGTGCGTTTCCGTGTTATTGGTGACATAGCACGTCTACCAGAAGAAGTGCAGAAGAAGCTGCGTGAAACGGAAGAGCATACCGCAAAGAACTCTGCAATGACGATGGTTGTGGCACTTAGCTACAGTGCACGTTGGGAGATAACAAAAGCGTTGAGGGAGATCGTTGCAGAACATCAGGCAAATAGCACTGAGCCACTGCGTCCCGAAACGATTACAGAAGAGATGATTAGCGAGCATTTGGAGACAAACTTCATGCCTGACCCAGACCTCTTGATTAGAACGGGTGGTGAGCTTCGCATCTCCAATTACCTCTTATGGCAGATAGCTTACTCTGAGCTATATTTCTGTGATACCTATTGGCCTGACTTTGATGAGCAGGACTTGCAGAAAGCCATTGTGAGTTTCCAGAGCAGACAACGTCGCTTTGGAAAGACAGAGAAACAAGTAGAAGAAAACGAAAACAATTAAGTTACGCGATAGATGACTAAAATAAATAAGGTGTTGATGCTCCTTGCACTCTCTGGAGTTTCGCTCACGATGAGTGCACAGCAGAAGATTGTAAACCCAGACATCACTTATTCAGGTACTCCTAAGACTTACAAGTTAGCAGGACTGGCTGTTACTGGTATTGATGGCTATGAGGACTATGTCCTCACAGGTATCTCTGGACTCGCTGTTGGACAGGAGTTAGAAGTTCCCGGTACGGCTATCACAGATGCTGTAAAGCGTTACTGGAAGCACGGACTCTTTTCTGATGTTTCCATCTCGGCTGACTCTATTGTTGGTGATAATATCTATCTGAAGATATACCTCACACCACGTCCTCGTATTTCAACCATCAACTATAATGGTTTGAAGAAGACAGAGCGTGAGGATATGGATAAGAAACTCGGTCTTTTGAAGGGTGGACAGATTACGCCTAACATGATTGACCGTGCGAAGATACTTGCAAAAAAGTACTTTGAAGACAAGGGTTATAAGAATGCTGAGATCTTTATCCGTCAGCGTGACGATGTAGCAGCTAAGAATCAGGTTATCCTTGATATCGATGTAGATAAGAAGGAGAAACTGAAGGTGCGTTCTATCATCATTGATGGCGACAACCAGTTAGGCGATAAGAAGATTAAGGGAACCATGTTTAGCAAGGGTGCCTTTGCTAAGACCCATGAGGCAGGCAAGTTTTCTAATATCTTAAAGTCGAAGAAGTTCACTCCTGAGCGTTGGGCAGAGGATAAGAAGAACCTTATCATAAAGTACAATGAGCATGGATATCGTGATGCTATGATTTTGAAGGATAGCGTTTGGAACGTTGATCCAAAACATGTTGGTATCTATGTAAAGGTAGATGAGGGTAAGAAGTATTATATCCGTAATATTAAATGGGTAGGTAATACTGTTTACACAACAGATTATCTTTCACGTCTCCTTGATATGAAGAAGGGCGACGTGTACAACCAGACTTATATGAATAAGCGTCTTTCACAAGATGAAGATGCTGTGGGCAATGCTTATTGGAACAATGGTTACCTCTTCTATAACCTTCAACCAACAGAGGTAAATATTGTCGGCGACTCTATCGACCTTGAGATGCGTATCGTTGAAGGACAGCAAGCACATATCAACCGTGTAAAGATTAATGGTAACGACCGTCTTTACGAGAATGTTGTACGTCGTGAGTTACGTACAAAGCCGGGCGATCTCTTCTCTAAGGAGGCTCTCCAACGTTCTGCACGTGAGTTGGCTTCAATGGGACACTTCGACCCAGAGGCAATCAATCCAGTACCAGAACCAAACTATGAGGACGGTACTGTAGATATCAACTATAACCTCAAGCAGAAGTCAAACGACCAAGTTGAGCTTTCACTTGGTTGGGCACAGACGGGTGTTGTTGGTCGTGTCGGCTTGAAGTTGAATAACTTCTCAATGGCAAACCTTTTCCGTAAGAATCGTGAGCATCGTGGTATTATGCCTATCGGTGATGGTGAAACACTTTCATTGGGTGCACAGACCAACGGTACTTACTATCAGTCATACAATACACAGTACTCAACCAACTGGTTGGGTGGTAAACGTCCTATACAATTCAGCGTGGGTATGTCATATTCAAAGCAGACAGACGTATCAAGCAACTATTATAATAGTGCTTACATGAATAACTATAACAACTATCGTTACGGTTATGGTAACTACAATTACAATAGCTACGAGAACTATTATGACCCAGACAAGTACGTGAAACTCTTTAGTATCTATGCTGGTTGGGGTAAGCGTTTGAGCTGGCCTGATGACTATTTCACCTTGTCACTCCAGCTGCAGTATCAGCGCTACATGTTGCGTAACTGGCGTTACTTCATTATGTCGAATGGTTCAGCGAACAACT
>CAMUQM010000219.1 GCA_947095945.1 uncultured Prevotella sp. | reverse complement strand
TGCTTGGCTTGTTCGGAATGAAGATGCCTCGCAAGGTCGCTGGTATCATCGGCACCTGTATGTTGGGTACACTATTTGTGCTTAGCCTCTATACAGCTTACCATTATTTCTTCTATACTGGTGAGTATACAGCTATGGGCGAGACCTTCAATGTAACTGATGGTCGTTTGGCAAATGGTACATACCCAACTGTTACAGTCTTCAACTTTACATGGTTGAAGTTCACAGAACTTCTGACATTCAACATTGGTTTCCGTCTTTCTCCAATCAGTGTGATGATGTTAATCGTCATTACTACTGTTAGCTTGATGGTTCACATCTATTCATTCGGTTATATGGCTGAACGTGATGAGAACTATAAGTTTGAGGAGTATGAGCATGGTTTCCAGCGTTTCTATGCCTACCTGTCACTCTTTACGATGTCAATGCTTGGACTCGTAGTGTCAACCAATATTTTCCAGATGTATTTGTTCTGGGAGTTGGTAGGTGTATGTTCATATCTGTTGATTGGATTCTATTATCCAAAGCACACTGCAGTACACGCCAGCAAGAAGGCATTTATTGTAACACGTTTTGCTGACTTGTTCTTCTTGATTGGTATTTTGTTCTTTAGCTTCTATGTAGGTACATTCAACTATGACCTCAGTGTTAATCCAGGTCTTGCTGAAACCTTGAAAGGTCTGGCTACTAATCCAGAGTTAGCTTGGGTACTTCCAACAGCTCTCTTCTTGATGTTCATTGGTGGTGCTGGTAAGTCTGCAATGTTCCCATTGCATATCTGGTTGCCAGATGCTATGGAGGGTCCAACACCAGTATCTGCTTTGATTCACGCAGCTACAATGGTTGTTGCAGGTGTATTCCAAGTTGCATCATTGTTGCCTATCTATGTGCAGTTTGGTGCACAGGAGCAGCTCCACTGGATTGCTTGGATTGCAGCTTTCACTGCTTTCTATGCAGCAGCAGTAGCATGTGCACAGCGTGACATTAAGCGTGGTTTGGCTTTTTCAACCATTTCACAGATTGCTTATATGCTCGTTGCACTTGGTGTTTGTTTCTATGACAGTAAGCATGGTTCATTTAATAGCCCAGAGTATCTCCATCACGGAGGTCTCGGTTATATGGCAGCAATGTTCCACCTCTTCACCCATGCTATGTTTAAGGCATTGCTCTTCCTTTGCTCTGGTGCTATCATTGTTATCATTGGCAGCAACTTTAAGGAGTATATGGGTGGTTTGCACAAATACATGCCTATTACAAACATCTGTTTCTTGATTGGTTGTTTGGCAATTGCTGGTATTCCTCCATTTGCAGGTTTCTTCTCTAAAGATGAGATTATCTCAGCATGTAATGCATTGCCAGGTGTAGAAGGTCAGGCTTTGAAGTGGATTATGACCGTTGTAGCAGGTATGACAGCATTCTACATGTTCCGTCTCTACTACGTAATCTTCTGGGGCGAGTCTTACTATGAGCAGGACCCAGAGAACCGTCGTCGTCCACAGGAAGTTCCTTTCGTTATGTGGGGTCCATTGGTATTCCTCGCAATTATTTCTATCACTGCAGGTTGGATTCCATTCGGTCACTTTGTAAGTGCTAACGGTCTCAACTACGATATCCACCTTGATTGGAGCATCGTAACTACCAGTATTATTGCAGCAGTTATCGGTATCGCACTTGCAACTTGGATGTACATGGGCAAGAAACAGCCTGTTGCTGATGCTTTGCAGCGTACATTCCCACGTTTGCACAAGGCTGCCCTTAACAGATTCTATCTTGATAATGTATGGCAGTTCTTCACACACAAGATCGTGTTCCGTTGCTTCTCTATTCCAATAGCATGGTTTGATCGTCATGTTATTGATGGTACTTTCAACTTTATGGCTTGGGGTACACAAGAGGCTGGTGAGTCACTTCGCTCATGGCAGAGTGGCGACGTACGCCAGTATGCTGTATGGTTTATTACCGGTGCAGTAGCATTAACATTAGTATTACTTTGCTTGATTTAAAAAAATGAGTTGGATATTAACTGTATTTGTAATTATCCCCGTCCTGATGCTTTGTGGCCTTTGGGTTGCTAAGAATGATAATCAGGTACGTGGCGTGATGGTAGCCGGCTCTACGGCACTTTTGATAGGTGCTATCTGGCTGACCGTTTATTTCATTCAGCAGCGCAACGCAGGTAATCATGATGCGATGCTGTTGGCAAATTCTGTCATGTGGTTTAAGCCTCTGAATATAGCCTTTTCAGTAGGTGTAGATGGTATCTCTGTTGTAATGATTTTGCTTTCTGCAATTATCGTCTTCACAGGTACTTTTGCCAGCTGGCAGCTTGAACCAATGAAGAAGGAGTATTTCCTCTGGTTTGTACTCTTGTCTTCAGGTGTATTTGGCTTCTTTATCTCTACGGATATGTTCACTATGTTCATGTTCTACGAGGTAGCTCTTATTCCTATGTACCTCCTCATCGGTGTATGGGGTACTGGTCCAAAGGAGTACTCTGCAATGAAACTTACTCTGATGTTGATGGGTGGTTCTGCTCTCTTAGTACTCGGTATTCTTGGTATCTACTACTTCAGTGGTGCTACCACAATGGATGTAATCGAGTTGGCACGTTTGCACGCTATGCCAAAGGATGTACAGAACATTTTCTTCCCATTGGTGTTCATTGGTTTCGGTGTACTTGGTGCATTGTTCCCATTCCACACATGGTCTCCTGACGGTCATGCTTCAGCCCCTACAGCCGTATCAATGCTCCACGCTGGTGTATTGATGAAGCTTGGTGGTTATGGTTGCTTGCGTATTGCTATGTTCCTTATGCCTGATGCATTGGAGATGTGGGCACCAATCTTCCTTGTGTTGACAACTATCTCTGTAGTATATGGTGCACTTTCAGCTTGTGTACAGACCGACTTGAAGTATATCAACGCATACTCTTCAGTTTCACACTGTGGTATGGTACTCTTCGCTTTGGTTATGACTACACAGACAGCTATCACAGGTGCAATCCTTCAGATGCTTTCGCACGGTTTGATGACAGCCTTGTTCTTTGCATGTATCGGTATGATTTATCATCGTGCAGGAACTCGTGATGTACGTTATCTTGGTGGTTTGATGAAGGTTGTTCCTTTCCTCGCAGTATCTTATGTTGTTGCAGGTCTTGCTAACCTTGGTTTGCCAGGCTTTTCAGGTTTCGTTGCCGAGATGACAATCTTCGTAGGTTCATTTGAGAATGCAGGAACATTCCATCGTGTAGCAACAATTATTGCTTGTACAGCGATTGTTATCACGGCTGTTTATATCTTGCGAGTAGTAGGAAAGATCCTCTTCCAGACCATTCCAAATAAGAAGTTCTATGAACTACATGATGCAACATGGGACGAGCGCTTCTCTATTGGTGCACTCATCTTCTGTGTAGCAGGTTTGGGTCTTTTCCCATTGTTCTTTGAGAATATGATTATGGATGCGGTTCATCCTATCTTTGATCACATTATCACATATATACCAAATTTGGGTAATCTTTAATAAACTGGCGAAATGAATTATAGTGATTTCTTTAAGATGATTCCGGAGGCAAGTCTCATTGCCATCCTGATTGTTTTGTTCGTTGCTGACTTTGCAACGGCAAAGACTGAAGA
>CAMUQM010000218.1 GCA_947095945.1 uncultured Prevotella sp. | reverse complement strand
TTTATCTCTTGGTAGTTCTCATGTCCCTTACCAGCAACAAGAATAACGTCACCTTTCTGCGCCATCATGGCTGCAGTGCGAATCGCTTCTTTACGGTCAGTGATTGTGAGTACTTTCTTACGCTGTGTTGCATCGAGTCCTGCAAGCATATCGTCAATAATAGCCTGTGGCTCTTCATCACGTGGATTGTCACTTGTAAGGATAACGGTATCACTCTGTTTAACAGCTTCCTGCGCCATTAATGGACGTTTACCCTTGTCACGATGTCCACCAGCACCACAAACGGTTATAACGCGACCGCCCTTGTTATCAAGTACATCATGAATAGCACAGAGTACGTTCTCCAATGCATCTGGTGTATGTGCGTAGTCAACAACGGCTGTGAAGCCTTCTGGTGACTGGATAGGTTCTAATCGTCCGTTCACACTCTTCAGTGTGCTTAAAGCAATCAATATTTCTTCAGGCTTCTTGCCTAACATGATTGCAGTACCGTATACAGCAAGCAGGTTGCTAACATTGAACTTGCCGATGAACTGTACACCAACCTCTTTGCCGTCAATCTCAAGATACATACCCTCGAAGTGGCACTCTAAAATCTTTGCACGGAAGTCAGCCATACGTTTGATAGAATAGGTCTTGATAGTTGCCTTGCAGTTTTGAACCATCACCATCCCATTCTTATCATCAGCATTGGTAATAGCAAAGGCATTCTTTGGCAGTCCGTCGAAGAACATCTTCTTAGCATTGCGATAATTCTCGAAAGTCTTGTGATAATCAAGGTGGTCACGTGTAAGGTTGGTAAAGATACCACCAACAAACTCCAAACCACCGATACGGTGCTGCTGGATGGCATGGCTTGAACATTCCATGAATGCATATTCGCAGCCTTCTTCTACCATCTTAGCAAGAAGACGATTGAGTTCTATTGGGTCAGGAGTAGTATGACTTGCAGGAACTTCCTCATCATTAATATAGTTGCATACGGTAGAGAGTAGGCCTACCTTGTGTCCGAACTCACGGAACATTCTATATAATAAGGTAGCAATGGTTGTCTTACCGTTAGTTCCTGTTGCACCAACGAGTTTCAGTTTGCGCGATGGTTCTCCATAGAACATAGTGGCAACCTTGCCAGCTTCTTCTTCAGTTGAAGCTACTTGAACGTATGTTACCTTTTCATCCAGAATCTCAGGCATATCTTCAAGTAAGATAGCAACGGCTCCTAATTCAATAGCCTTACTAATGAACTTATGTCCGTCTACCTGTGTTCCTTTCATTGCGATGAACAGATGGCCGTCTTCAATCTTACGGCTATCAATGTTCACATCTTTAATCTCAATGTCTGTATTGCCTTGACTGGCAATAACCTTAACATTTTTGAGTAATTCGCTTAACTTCATATCTTTGTTCTATTCTTGTTCTTGATTATTGAAATAGGATAGGGGGGTGTTCTTGTAAGATGAATGCTTATCCCATTTTGAGTTCACATTTCATACCCTTCTTAACCTTTTCTTCGGGTGCAACACTTTGTTGAATAACACGACCTCTACCAGTAATGACGACTTTTACGCCATGTTTCTCCATCAGATAGACAGCATCGCGTGCACCCATGCCATGAACGTTAGGAACGATGTCAGCCTTAGGTGCTTCATCCTTTTGGAAGGTTAATGACTTTCCGCTTGTTGTTGTGTTTCCCCATACAGGACTACCGAATGGGTAAGCGCCATTCCAACCATTGGTAATATTGAAGCCGAGCGCATTCAGTACATAATCCGTTGCAAGCAAGTTACCTGTCTTTGCGGTTGGAATTGTGAGAGAAGAAGAGTCACGTGCATCTGTCACGTTTAGCTTCAGACTCTGTGCCATGATTCCTTCTGCGATGTGGTGGAATACAACTCCGCTCATTCCACCTCCCGAAGCAGGGAGACCAGTCTTCTGTATGCAGACGATACAGCTGTAGCGAGGGTTGTCTGCAGGGAAGAAGCCTGCAAAGCTAAGGAGATAATTCGTTACTCCACTCTTATAACCCAAGGCTCCCTTTGACATCTGTGCAGTACCCGTTTTACCAGCAACAAGGAATTTATCAGAGCCTGCTTTTTTACCCAGACCTTCTGAAA
Source organism: uncultured Prevotella sp. (assembly GCA_947095945.1). Taxonomy (GTDB): domain Bacteria; phylum Bacteroidota; class Bacteroidia; order Bacteroidales; family Bacteroidaceae; genus Prevotella. The sequence goes on along the minus strand of CAMUQM010000218.1, from coordinate 1,583 downwards.
CAACTTCCGTTAGAATACGTGTAATATCCTTTATGGTACTTTCCTTTGCGATACGCTCTTTTATGACCTTTGGTGGATTGTCATAGAGAACCTCACCATTTTTTACAATCTGTTTCACAAAGCGTGGTCGCATCAGCTTGCCACCATTGGCGATTGCATTATAGAAGGCAAGTGTTGATATCGGTGGAATCTGTGTCTCGTAGCCAATACTCATCCACGGAAGAGCTGTAGCACTCCAGTTGTCATATTGTCCGCGGCTGTTCTTGTGTGGCATACGGATTCTTGCAGGTGAATATCCAACGATTGGGATGTGGAAATCAGTTGCAAGTCCTAAGTCGTAAATACCTTGAACGAACTTCTCTGGATTATTATGATAGTGTATATCAATGATACGACTGATACCAATGTTTGAACTGTATTTCAATGTCCAAGGCAGTGTTAACGTACCATATCCACCACGTGTCCAGTTATGGTCCTTCATGTCTCGTCCGTACATATTATACACACCGGGTCCAGTCTGGACGGTGTACATGGTATCAACAAGTCCATCATCAAGGATAGTCATGAGAGAAGCTGTTTTGAAAACAGAACCGGGCTCCAGCAAGTCGCTTACTGCGTGATTCTTAACCTCTCTATATTCGCCATCACTACATTTATCTAAGTTGACAATAGCCTTCACGTCACCAGTAGCGACCTCCATCACGATAGCAACACCCACGTTACCATTTACGTTAGGATCTTTCAGTTCTTCTAATAAGGCACGTTCAGCTAAGTCTTGCATGCTAACGTCGATGGTTGTTATGATATCGGCACCATCAATAGGTGGTGTGTCTGTAATATCAAGAAACTTGTTGCGAACTTTACGACGGTGAATAATACCGTTTGTACCACGAAGGATAGAGTCGTATGAAAGCTCCAGACCACAGCGAGCGGTATCTTTTGCACCAAACATGTCACCAATCGTACGCTGAGCAAGTGATCCAAACGGACGGCGACGTGCATTGAACTCATCCCAGTGGAAACCACTTTTATATTTAGAAAGGTGGAAAATAGGGAGAGTTTGTATTTCTTTGAATGTATTATAATCAATACGTTCGTTCCATATAGCCCAATGTTTGCTTTCCTTGTGATAGCCCTCCATGAGATGCTGCTTGAAGTAGGCTGCAGATTTTTCAGGGAAGATGTTGTTCAATCCTTTGCTTATATAATTGATACTATCAATGAATGCTGTGTCATTTCCTGCTGCTTTGAGTGCATTGAAGTCCATATATACCTTAAATTCAGGTAAAGAACTTGCCATGAGTTGTCCGTTACAACTGAGGATATTACCTCTGGTAGGCTTAACACTAACGCTGTCTTTCTTCTGAGAAGCGGCAACCTCCATCCAGTAGGCTCTACCTGCAGTCATAGTGTAGATAGTCTTACCAATAACAGCTACAGCGATAAGCGACATTACTATCGCTATAACACTGTAACGAGGCATTATTTTACTGTTATTAAACTTACTCATATCCTATTTGTCGGGTATATCTATAATATAAGGTGGACGGTCAGACATCTTTAGCACACTGTCCTTTCTTGTT
>CAMUQM010000217.1 GCA_947095945.1 uncultured Prevotella sp. | reverse complement strand
GTTAACAAAGCAGTATGAGCAGGGAAATGAAAAGTTATATCTAAAGCAAAAGTATGATACAGCAGCATTGTTTTCTGTAACAAGAAAGTTGTATGATACGATGTCACGTTTTGATTTTCTTGATGCTATGCCAGATGCGAGAGGAAGGGTACGTCCAAAATATAGAATAAAGCATGCAACTTTCCTGAATTCGATTCGTCCAAACCTTTTCAATGGTGGTGCGTATTTTGTTCATAAGAAAGACTATAAGACAGCTTTTGATTATTATACAGATTATTTGTTGTCTGCAAATTATCCTCTCTTTGAAAGTTATGATTATATGCAACGTGATGCGCTTATTCCACATGCAGCTTATTGGGCGATGTTTTGTGGTTATAAGTTGGGCGATGCTGATATGATTATGCGTTTTAAGGATCAGGCGGAGCGTGATACCTCTATGCTTAACTTTGTAAGACAATATGAAGCTGAAGCATATTTAGTAAAGAAGGATACTGCGATGTATGTTAAGTCGTTGCAAGCAGGTTTCGAACAATATCCTAATTTTGCTTTCTTTTTCCCACGATTGGTAGAATATTATGCCAAGATTGGAGAACATCAGAAGGCTTTGGAAATCACGGAGCATGCATTGAAAGCCGACTCTATAAGTCTTTTATTTCGTTTTGCAAAAAGTACCGCATTGCTTAACCTCAGTAGGTATAACGAATGTATTGAGATTTGTAAGCAATTGATAAAAGATAACGACTCTTATGCAGATGCTTATTATAACATAGGACTTGCTTATTTCAATCAGGCTATAGAATTAAACAAGGACAGACAGAAGTATCGTACAAACAAAGAAAAGATAATAACATTATATCAACGTTCTAAACCCTATATGGAAAAATACAGAGAGATTGCACCAACAGCTAAAAGCAAATGGTTAGCTCCTTTGTATACCATTTACCTCAATTTAAATATGGGTAAGGAATTTGATGAAATTGATAAGTTGAGAAAGGAAAAGTAAAGATGAACAACGATATTCTTGGTAAACTTGGCATAACACTCAATGCTATGCAGGAAGCCACAGCAGAGGCGGTGCTGCATACGGGTAAAGATGTTGTAGTAATGTCGCCTACAGGCTCTGGTAAGACTTATGCTTACCTCCTGCCATTGATTCAGCGATTAGATGCTGCATCTGATGAGTTACAGGCTGTTGTTTTAGTACCAGGACGTGAGTTGGCATTACAATCTGCTAATGTACTTAAGGATATGGGTAGTGGCTTGCGTTCTATGTCCTTATATGGTGGTCGACCAACAATGGAAGAACACCGTGTGTTGAGAGATGTAAAGGCTCAAATAGTCTTTGCTACTCCCGGACGATTGAATGACCATCTTGACAAGTCAAATATCAACGCAGAAACGATTAAGTGGCTTGTGATTGATGAGTTTGATAAGTGTCTTGAATTTGGCTTTCAAGATGAGATGATGAGTATCCTTTGTAAGTTGCCAAACATTGAAAGAAGAATTCTACTCTCTGCAACAGATTCAGAGACAATTCCAAGTTTTGTTTCAATGGGTAGAACGGTTAATTTGGATTATCGAACAGAGGAGGAGAATATTCCCAATCGTATTCGTCTCTATACAGTTACAAGTCCTGAGAAAGATAAACTTGAGGTTCTGAAGAAACTTCTACTTTCTTTGGGCGATAAGAGTAGTATTGTATTCTTGAATTATCGTGACTCTGTTGAGCGCACTGCCTTGTTCTTGAAAGAGAATGGATTTACAATTAGCTGGTTTCATGGTGGCTTAGAACAGCGTGAGCGTGAAGCTGCACTTTATCGCTTTTCTAATGGTTCAGCACCGATACTTGTCAGCACTGACTTAGCTTCACGAGGATTGGATATTCCCGATGTTGATAATATCATACATTACCATTTCCCTGAAACGGAAGACAGCTATGTGCATAGAGTGGGGCGTACGGCACGTTGGGACAAGGAAGGAAAAGCCTTTTTCATTCTTGGACCAGAAGAGCATTTACCTGAGTATGTTAGCAATAATCATGAAGAATATCAGCTTCCTGCATTGTTACCTAAACCTGCCCAACCACGTATGGCAACAATATACATAGGTAAAGGAAAGAAAGATAAAATCTCAAAAATGGACATTGTAGGCTTCCTTTGTAAAAAAGGGGGATTGAACTCTTCTGAGATTGGAAAGATTGATGTTAAGGACCGTTTTACCTATGTAGCAGTATCACGCACGAAGGTAAAAGAAATAATTTCATTGACTAAAGGTGAAAAAATAAAGGGTATTCGTACCGTTGTGGAAGAGGTAAAGTGACACATTATACAATGTGTCACTTTTTCTTTAACCTGCCCATCCACATGTATAAAACATTTAATATTTTGTTGATAAAAAAATCTGATATTTTATTTGGAAGAATAAAAATAAAAGTGTATCTTCGCATCGTAGACTATAGAAACCTATTACAATATTTAATACTGATAATAACTACAAAACATAAGTCAAACTTAAACTAAACAATCAGATGAAAAAGTACAATTTTGGTGCTGGTCCATGTATTCTTCCACGTGAAGTAATCGAAAAAACAGCAAGTGCGATTTTAGATTTTAACGGAATTGGTCTCTCAATTGCAGAAATCAGTCATCGTTCAAAGGATTTCCAACCAGTTATGGACGAAGCTATGGCTTTAGTAAAGGAAGTATTAAATGTTCCTGAAGGCTATTCTGTTCTTTTCTTGGGTGGTGGTGCCTCACTTGAGTTCTGCATGATTCCATTCAACTTTTTGGTAAAGAAGGCTGGTTACTTGAATACTGGTGTTTGGGCAAAGAAGGCAATGAAGGAAGCTAAGTTGTTTGGAGAAGTTGTTGAAGTTGCTTCATCTGCAGATGAAAACTATACATATCTTCCAAAGAACTTCGACGTTCCTACAGATTTGGATTACTTGCACATAACTACCAATAACACAATTTACGGTACAGAGTACCACAAAGATTTGGACGTACCTGTTCGTATGATTGGTGATATGTCTTCAGATATCTTCAGTCGCCCAGTAGATATCTCTAAGTACGATTGTATCTATGGTGGTGCACAGAAGAACCTCTCTATGGCAGGTGTTACATTCATTATTATTAAGGACGAAGTTCTTGGTCGTGTACAGCGTGAAATCCCAACAATGTTGGATTATCGTACACATATCAAGAAGGGCTCTATGTTCAATACTCCTCCTGTAGTGCCAATCTACACAGCTTTGGAGAACCTTCGTTGGATTAAGGCTAATGGTGGTGTAGAAGCAATGGAGAAACTTGCTAAAGAGCGTGCTGATATTGTTTACGGTGAAATCGATCGTAATAAGTTGTTCCGTGGTACAGTTAAGTGTGAGGAAGATCGTTCTTACATGAATATCTGCTTTGTTCTCAATGATGAGTATGCAGAACTTCAGGATGAGTTCTTCAAGTTTGCTACAGAAAGAGGCATGGTTGGTATCAAGGGTCATCGTGATGTTGGTGGTTTCCGTGCAAGCTGTTACAACGCAATGACAGTTGAAGGCTGCAAGGCTCTTGTTGAAACAATGAAAGAGTTTGAAGCTAAGCATTAAATTAATAATTTTGAGACTTAGCAATGGTAAACATATCATTTGCTAAGTCTAAACAATAACTTTACTATATCTAACCAAAATATTAAGGCTATGAAGGTTTTAATTGCAACTGAAAAACCA
>CAMUQM010000216.1 GCA_947095945.1 uncultured Prevotella sp. | reverse complement strand
CATTGACAAATGGACAAGCTCAGGTAATAAACAAGAAATATGCTAAGCGTATTGGAGATGCGGTTAAAGAAGGCTACCAAGACGTTAAGGAGGCTATTGTGCAAGATACCAAACCGTCTGGTGAACATACCGTCTGGGATATTTATGCTGTACCCAAAGTTGGTTTTAACTTATCCAACCTATTAGGCGTTGATAATAACATAAAACCTGGACTTATTGCTGGAGCCTATGTTGAAGTGTTCTTGACAAAGAACTTTGCTTTAGACGTGGAAATGCAGTACAGCCAACAAGGTACTTCGGGCATCTATCGCAATATCAGTGCAACAGACGACTATGGCAATCCTATTACACAGAAACATGGTCCATACAATATTAATCTACACTATATCAACACGAGCTATATTGTCCGTTGGTATCCTTGGACAGATTTAGCTTGGAGCTTTACCACTGGAATACATACAGGATATGTTGTAAGTGCACATGCGAAAGAGAAACACGGAGAAGATATCAACCTAAGGGATCATATCTATAAAGGTGACTTTGCACTTCCTATTGGTGCCAGCTATGAATGGAAGCAATGGCAGATAGAAGCTCGTTACAATGTGTTTTTCAGAAAATTAGCAAGAGACACTAAAGCAAAGGATTTATTGGGAAATGCCCGCAACAGCATGTTTGAAGTAACACTTGGTTACAGAATACAGGTGCTTTAATTCCGCCTGAATCAAGTGAGGAAAACCATTTTAATACTATTCATCATACTCTCTGCAGTTTCTTCTGCGGAAGAGTGTGACTCTCTTTCTATACTCCAGACAGGTGTAGAAGTACGTTATATCCCTGCACAAACTTTATGCTTGGATAAGGAGCCACGCATTTGGACAAAGACAAAGGAAACACATGCCATAGCAGCACAAGTAAACATCACTCCAACAGAGAATACCTTTGCACGTGATTACAACTATCCAACTTTCTCTGTTGGACTCCGCTATAACCTTAATCATGGGACCACTATGCATAGAGACGACCCATGGGGAGAAGCTCAACCTGTAAATTATATCAGCAAATTAGGTAACGTTCTTACCCTCTACGGAACTTTTAACCGCCCACTTTATCGCAGCAATCACTGGCAATGGGGCTATTATTTAGGCACTGGTGTTGGTTACACGGCTCTTAAATATAATCAGAAAGATAACATTGACAATGAATATATAGGTTCTCATTTCAATATTTTCTTTACAGCAGGACTGTACGGACAATATAAAGTGGCTAAGGAATGGGGTGTAAAGGCTGGATTAGACTTTGCACATCATAGTAATGGAGCTATGGCACGCCCAAACAAAGGAGCTAACTACTTAGGCCCTTTCCTTGGGATTGTATATGAACCAGAGAAACAAATAACAAAGGTAGCAAAGAGAAACATGCACCTTGAGGAACCTTTCAAAAAGTATTGGTTTACAGAGTTTACCTTTGGAATAGGTGGCAAGACATTGCTTGAGGATTGGCACCAAACGCAATTTAACACTCCACAGGGAGATCCTAATTATCGTAAAGAGCATTTTACTTTCTACGGAGCTTACTCTTTCCACATGCACCTACTCTATCGTTATGCTCGCCGATGGGCATCTGGCGTTGGCGTTGGCTTATTCTATGGAGATTATGCCAGTAGAGTGGCACGATATGATGAGGAAAATGGCTACACAGGAGAGAAACATAGCCCATGGTCTGCAAGCATTGAAGCTCGCCATGAAGTATTCTACGGAAATATGTCTGTTCGTGTCAGTTTAGGCTATTACCTCTATCGACACATGGGTTACAAAGCACATCATGGTTTGGAGAAGCCTTATCATGAACAAGTGGGTGTATTTTATAGTTTTCCAAAACTAAAGAACCTAACATTAGGTTTTAGCGTCAATGCACATGCAACGAAGGCAGACTTCACAGGACTACAAGTAACAATGCCAGTGAAGCTATAGAGCAAGACAGAATGACGATAGTTTAGACAGAATGACATAAAGACATATTTCCTTAGTGACACATTTTGTTGCTTGGTTTAAAAATGTGGAGTATATATCAGACAGAAATACATAAGCTATCTTAATTCACAGCCCACAAATCCCATCTTAAATATGTCATTAAGGAAATATGTCTTTATGTCATTCTGTCTTCAACTAAAATATGTCATTGAAGAATATGCCTTTATGTCATTCTGTCTAAACTATCGTCATTCTGTCTGGAAACGGTACTTCTCTATCTCCTTAAATCCATTCAAGAAAGAACGAACGTCCATTCGTTTTTTACCAGTCAACTGAATGTCAAGAAGTTCTAAAAGTCCATCAGCGGTATTAACATAAAGACAAGTCTTTTCTACAACCAATGAACCAGCTGCTCCTATCGAAGGTCGATCTGACTTTGCAGTCTTGTAAACCTTCATTACCAAAGGTTTTTCACCTTTGTCTTCAATAGCACGGAGTGTACTCCAAGTTCCGGGATAAGGACTTAACCCACGAACAAAGTTATAAACCTTCTTAGCAGATTGGTTCCAATTGATTTCACAGGTCTCCTTAAAAATCTTCGGTGCATGATTAAGCTCCACGTTCTCAAACTCTTGAGGAGCACTAATACTATCAAGAACAGCAGCGAAATCAACATTGTCCAAATCATTTGGCAACTTTGACGCTATCAGGTCGATTGTTTCCATGGCAATCTTTGCTCCTAAATACATCAACCCATCATAGACATGCTCAACATCTGCTGTATCAGGAATGGCAAATGACTTTTGAAGAATAATACGACCGGTATCAATATCCTTATCAAGGAAGAAGGTTGTCACACCCGTTTCCGTCTCACCATTGATGACAGCCCAATTGATAGGAGCAGCACCACGATACTGCGGGAGTAAGGCTGCATGAACATTAAATGTACCTAACCGAGGCATTCCCCAGACAATCTCAGGCAACATACGGAAAGCTACAACCACTTGCAAATCCGCCTTGTAAGAACGCAACTCTTCTACAAAGTCAGCATCTTTCATTTTAACAGGTTGCAAAACAGGCAGATTATGCTCAAGTGCATATTGCTTCACTGGTGATGGCTGCAAATGTTCTTGATGACGTCCAACAGGTTTATCCGGCTGTGTAACAACAGCTACAACGTTATAACCATTCTCAACTAATGCCTTCAATGATTCCACAGCAAACTCTGGAGTTCCCATGAAAACAATACGTATATTTTCTTTTTTCATTGCCTTTGAGGATTTGATAAGGAAAGATAATAAGTAAGGATAGGCAGATATAAGCTTTATTCTGCACTAAAATCTGCTACAAACTGACGATACATACTATAAAGGTGAGCGCGTGATATGTAGCCAACCAACTGTCCTTCAATGTTCACAACAGGTAAGTATTGTGCACCCGTACGTTCAAAAGTCTTCATCACATCTTCCATTGGATCATTGACACCAAGCGTTGCAGCTGGTGGCGTCATAAGCTGACTAACATGAAAACGATGATAAAGCTCTGTACGGAAGATTATATGACGAAGTTTATTAATATCTATCTCACCCAAAAGGCTACCAAACTCGTTGAGTACAGGAATATAGTCATTACGACTTGCACTAATTGCGTGAACAAGTTTTCCCATTTCCATATCAGGATCAACCGATGTAAATTCATGGTCGATAATCTTATCCATACTCATCAAAGTGAGGATAGACTTGTCTGTATGGTGCG
>CAMUQM010000215.1 GCA_947095945.1 uncultured Prevotella sp. | reverse complement strand
ACACTCAGGATCTCCATTCCACTTTATTCCTTCTGCCTCGCTTTGTAATCTCATTATCTCTACCTCTGACTTCAAGATAGGTTCATCACCTACAACCCAGATAACCTCATCAATAACGCTATTTGGCTTATCTACCGTAGCAAACTCAGTCTTCACCGTATCAGCCAGAGCGACAGGACCACTTGCACGGAATGCACCAGCATGCAATCCCATTGCAGTAAGAACTGTACTTGCAAGCAGGACTATTGTTTTTCCTTTATTTATCTTCATTGAAATGCTATATTATCTTAATGCTTATTAACTGTTGAAAGAACTTTCTTATCAACAACTACTTTATACTTCTTGCGCAAAGCTTCTACCCATGCCTTCTCAAGTTCCTCTTGATAATTAGAAACAACGAGGTCGCGCACATCTTCCATACCCTCAGGTGCCTTTATCTTCTTACCAAACACAGCATCAATAGGGTAACCTGCAACAGGTTTCACAGTCGTCTTTATACCGAAGACATCACGATCTATCAATGCATTATCACCCTTTCGGAAGATACCCTTCTCCACACGAATACGGATGGTGTTATCAGCATTGAACTTATCACGCAGTTTCTCTGCCCACTGGTTAAAAGGTACATTCTTCACGCATGCCTTCACTGCATCCACATCATCCTTTGTCTTCACATGATAGGCAATACCCTTAAAACGTGGTTCAGTCCACTTATATTGTTTCTTATGCTTACGGAAATAAGCATCGAGCGCCTTTTCATCTTTAGAAGCCTTATCCCATACCTCACGGTTACTCATTTCAATCATCAACAAACCATCGTAATACTCACGGATGAGATTCTTCATACTTGGGTCTTTCTCTTCCAAAGAAGCAAGTTTTCTATCAAGCAACTGCTCTTGCGTAACAGTCTTTCCTTCGGTCTTTACAAGAGAATCGAGTTTCTGGTCAATAATCTGCTCACGTAAACCTTGCATCTCGATATATTGCATGATGTCAGAACGGAGTGTTTCATAAGTTGGGAAACTCTCACGACCACCCATCTTAATAATATGATAACCGAAAGGAGAAAGTACAGGAGCACTTATCTCACCAGCCTTTAAAGCAAACAGTGCCTTCTCAAACTCAGGTACAGTCTGTCCCTTCTGAAGATGTAACAACTCACCACCATTCATGGCAGAGTTAACATCAGTTGAATATTTCTTTGCAAGTTCAGCAAAGTCTGCACCGCCTCGAATCGCATTATAGATAGAATCTGCCAACTGCTTAGCTGCCTCTTGAGCTTCCTTATCAGCATTCTGATAAAGACCAATAAGAATATGTGAACAATTCCACATACCACCATTTGCCTCTACCTGTTGCTGTGCCTCACGATAAAGTCTACGACCTTCTGCCTCAACGTCTGCATCTGTGATGAAGGTTGGGCGCACCTGCTGGTTACGATAACTGAGGAACTCCTTTTTGAAAGAGCTAAGTGTGTCAAGACGTGCGTCGAGAGCAGCCTGTACCTTCAGTTTGTAATTGATAAAGAGGTCGACATACTCATCTACACTCTTTTTATCAATTACACCTTCATCATTATTTTTATTATACGAATACTCAAATTCCGAACGGCTCACTGGCTGTCCGTTGATAGTCATTATTGTTGGGTCAGTCTGCCCGTATGCCATCGTCGTCGATAGCAGGAGAGCTGATAGAATTACTTTAAATTTCATTGTTGTTATTTTAACGCAGGGACCCTCTCCCCTGAAAAACAGGGAAGAGGGTTGATTATTTATCGTCTATTTTATTATTCTGGACGTGAATAGTTTGGTGCCTCACTGGTAATAGAAATGTCATGTGGATGACTCTCTAACACACCAGCATTAGTGATACGAGTAAACTTAGCATTATGCAAGTCCTCGATAGAAGCTGCACCGCAATAGCCCATACCTGAACGAAGACCACCGACAAGCTGATAGATAACTTCCTGAACTGTTCCCTTGTAAGGAACACGACCAGCAATACCCTCTGGAACAAGCTTCTTAACATCACCAACATCGTTCTGGAAGTAACGGTCACGTGAACCATTCTTCTGCTCCATTGCCTCCAATGAGCCCATACCACGATAGCTCTTGAACTTACGACCGTTGAAGATAATTGTATCACCAGGTGATTCTTCTGTACCAGCAACCAACGAACCTACCATTACGCTGCTACCACCTGCTGCCAATGCCTTAACAACATCACCAGAGTAACGCAGACCGCCATCAGCAATCAATGGCACGCCTGTACCCTCCAATGCCTTGCAAACATCATAGATAGCACTCAGCTGTGGTACACCAACACCTGCTACGACACGTGTTGTACAGATAGAACCCGGACCGATACCTACCTTAACAGCATCTGCACCATTCTCAACCAAGAACTTTGCAGCCTCACCTGTCGCAATGTTACCTACAACAACATCAAGGTTAGGGAAGGCAGCTTTCACGTCATGTAACTTACCTATTACACCAGCAGAGTGTCCGTGAGCAGTATCGATAACAATAGCATCAACACCAGCAGCAACGAGTGCCTGTGCACGTTCCATTGTATCTCCCGTCACACCAACACCAGCAGCAACACGAAGACGACCTTTCTCGTCCTTGCATGCCATTGGCTTATCCTTAGCTTTGGTAATATCCTTGTAAGTAATCAGACCAACGAGACGATTCTCGCGGTCGACTACTGGTAATTTCTCAATCTTGTTTTCCTGTAGAATGTGCGCAGCTGCTGTAAGGTCAGTCTGCTGATGAGTTGTAACAAGATTCTCCTTGGTCATCACATCGTCAATGAGCTTATCCAAATGATGCTCAAAACGAAGGTCACGATTCGTAACAATACCTACGAGATGATTCTCATCATCTACTACAGGAATACCACCGATATGGTAGTCTGCCATCATATCAAGTGCATCCTTTACAGTAAGTCCCTTTCGGATAGTCACAGGGTCATAGATCATACCATTCTCAGCACGCTTCACAATAGCCACCTGACGTGCTTGATCCTCGATGCTCATATTCTTATGAATTACACCGATACCACCTTCACGCGCTATCGCTATCGCCATAGAACTCTCCGTAACGGTATCCATAGCTGCTGTAACAAAAGGTACATTAAGATCAATGTTACGTGAAAACTTGGTTTTCAAGACCACCTCTTTGGGCAGTACTTCTGAATAAGCCGGAACTAAAAGGACGTCATCGTAGGTTAAGCCGTCCATCATGATTTTGTCTGCAACAAATGATGACATAATTGTATTTTAGAAATTTATTGCATGCAAATTTAGCAATTAAAAATCAAACAGACAGGCTTTTTCCGGTTTTTCTCACACCTTATTAAAAGTATTTAATATTTATTCCTTAACATATTCCCTACTTTTCGCCAATGACTGTAAAATCTCAAGCCTACATTCATACTTTCTAAAAGCCAACAAATAGATAATAACACACTCATTATCAGACAACAACAAGCATCTATAGATTGTATCAATGAGTGTATAGAATTTATCTGTTGTTGCAGACTGACAAAGCCACTAACTTTGCAAACGTAAACAAGAAACAACAACTTAAAAACATATTAAAGATGAAAACATTAGATTTATTAGGATTAGACGAGAAGAAGGTACAGAACGTAGTAAACGAACTTTCAGTTTTACTGGCAGACCTTCAGGTATTCTACAGCAACCTCCGCAATTTCCACTGGAACGCGAA
>CAMUQM010000214.1 GCA_947095945.1 uncultured Prevotella sp. | reverse complement strand
AATGGAGATAAGACGTGATGCATTGCTCAAACGATTGATGGATTTGAGACATAATGGAATGATTAAGGTCATTACTGGTATGAGGAGATCAGGCAAATCATATCTTCTCTTTAAGTTATTTTCAGAGGCTTTAAAAACCGAAGGAGTGAATGACGAACACATTGTTATGGTCAATCTTGAGGATCGCAGAAACAAAGTGTTAAGGGATCCTGATAGGTTACTTGAATATATAGATAGTAGATTAAAAGATAGTCAGATGCACTATATTTTACTTGACGAAGTCCAACTTGTTAGCGATTTTGAAGATGTGCTTAATTCATACTTGCAAGTAAAGAATGCTGATATATATGTTACGGGGTCTAATGCTCGTTTTCTGTCCAAGGATATAATAACAGAATTTCGAGGTCGTGGTTTAGAGATTAAAGTACATCCTCTTTCTTTTCTTGAAATACGTAATGCAAAGCCGAATGAGCCAATTGAGAATCTTTGGATAGAGTATATGACTTATGGCGGGTTACCACAGGTAGTCACAATGGCTTCTATGCAAGAGAAAGTAGACTATTTACAAAGTTTGTTTAAGCATACTTATTTAAAGGATATAAAAGAACGATATGATATCAAACTGGATGGTGATCTTGAAGAACTGATAAGTACGTTAGCTTCTACTGTGGGTGGTTTGACTAACCCAAGGAAGCTTGCAGACATATTCCGAACAGTAAAGAAAAGTACGATAAGTCAAGATACCATCAAAGTTTATTTAGACTACTTGCAAGATGCATTTATTATAGAACGTGCGTTACGTTATGATATTAAGGGTAAACGTTATATAGATACGCCTTCCAAGTTTTATTTTGAAGACTTAGGGCTGAGAAATGCTCTACTTAATTTTCGTCAAGTAGAAAGAACTCACTTGATGGAAAATGCTATTTATAACGAATTACGTGCTCGTGGGATGTCTGTGGATGTAGGTGAGGTTATTTGGAACACTAAGGATGAAGAAGGGAAGAAGATTAGAAAGACACTTGAAGTAGACTTTGTTTGTAACCAAGGTTATAAGAGAACTTATATTCAATCAGCTTTCAGCATTCCTGATGATACGAAACGTGACCAAGAATTACAATCACTTAGAAGAATAGATGATTCGTTTCAGAAAATTGTTATAAGTGGTGATCATAGCCCTTGTTATCAGAATGAAGATGGTATCTTATTTATTGATATCTATGATTTCTTAATGGATAAGGGTTCTGTAAATAGTGCTGGTTGATAAATGATAAGAGGTATATTAAGCATATAGCTATAGTGCTTTTGTTATCCTGTATATTCAAAGGGTTGGTCTTTTAGTTAATAGACTATATTTATATAACAAAAAAAGGAGTGGAAGAAACAGTGTTTTCTTTCACTCTTTTTTATTTGCCAAAGTAAAGTCTGTTGGTAGAATCCACGTCCCATTTCGTTCTATTTATTATTTGTTGTAGATGGGAAAAGATTCTTTTCGCACCAAGTGATGAGGGTTGAGACGATTGGATAGAGCTCCTTTCCGATAGTTGAAAGGCTGTATAGCTTGTTGCTTTCAATGATAATCTTGTCTTCTTTCAATACTTTTAGAGAGGTGGAAAGAAGACAGTCGGGAAACTCTTGACTTAACGCTTCGTAGCTCGTCCAGCCTTTCCTGCCTAATTCTTGGATAAGGCAAAGCGTGTCCGGCACGCATATCCTTGCAAGGACATTACGTATCGGACACGTTGGAAATAGTGGGTCAACTACCATTTTAGTTCATCGTTCAGTATCACACCATCGTTCATAGGTGCATCTTCCTCGGCAAAGCTGTTTGCTTTATATTGAATACAGAGCATCAGCATCTCATCTTTGCCAGTGTTCTTCAACGCACGCTTGCCCTCTGGAGCCACACGGATAATACTACCTTCTGTCACTGGGAAGACCTCGCCATCAACCTGATATTCACCTTCACCTTTGAGGATAAAATAAAGTTCCTCGTGTGTCTTGTGTGTATGAAGGAAACCACTGTCCTGTCCGGGAACGAGCGTCTGGAATGAAAGTTCGCTACCTGTTGCTTGCAGTGCCTGACCAGCGAATACCTTACCCGGAATCTCAATCTCTCCAAGTGGGAGCACATAGTCCTTGATATCACTGAGTTTACCTACGTTTACTGCTGTGAAGTTCTTACCGTTCTTGATCGTTTCAATTGTTTTCATAATTCTTTTTGTTTTATTGATTTGTTTGTTTTAATGATGCAAAGGTATTGACTTTCAGATTATTCCACAAGTAGGCACGCAAATGTCAGCCAGTTACCTTGAGGTAAGTAATGCTGATAATAAAGCGCTTAATAGGTACGTGTTTCACATAGTTTAACACTAAAAGATACGAGCCTTAGCTTATAATAGTTACTTTTGTGCAGTAATATGACTTAAAGAACTTATAAGTATGAATAGAAATGAAGTAAGAGATGCTCTCTATCCAGATTGTCCTATACGTAATGTACTGTCAAGAGTAGGCGACAAGTGGTCGATGTTGGTGCTTTTTACATTAGAAAACAATAATAGCCAACGCTTTAAGGAACTGCAACGTAATATACCTGACATCTCTCAAAAGATGCTTACAGCAACGCTAAAGACGTTGGAGGGCGATGGACTCGTCAGTCGTGAGGCTTTTCCTGAGATACCTCCCCGTGTCGAATATTCGCTTACGGAGAAAGGGCAAAGCCTCTTACCGCTTATTAATAATCTGATTTCGTGGGCGAGTGAGAACATGGAAGATATTATTGAGTCAAGAAAGCAGTATCTGTTGAAGTAGGGTTTTTAGCGATTTTAGTGGTCAACGAATTAACTAATAGCAACCTGCTTTGTAAATATTTTTCTTCTCCTCGATTTTTATTAAGGCTTAATAGCGTTTGAATTAACGCCCTTTTAGCGTGCAAAAGATGCCCTTTAAGCCCCTTACTAACGCCCTTTTGAACCCTTAGTAAGCACCTTTTGAAAAGCACTCTCGCAACTACCTGATTACAAAAGACTTACAATGGTGCTGAAATTACTTGTTTTTAGGTTCTATTTCAGGCTTTTCGATAGAAATTTTGTAATAATATTTCTAACCCTTTGAATTTATATCATTTTCTCACAGAATGCACAGATGAACAGAAGCGGTGCGACCACAGAGAGACCTAAAGGTCTGCAGAGCACACAGAGGTTTGCTTACGAGTGGACGAGGGACAAGGTAACCAGTAAACAAGTTAACGAGTAAACAAGTTAACGAGTAAACAAGTTAACGAGTAAACAAGTTAACCAGTAAACAAGTTAACCAGTAAACAAGTTAACCAGTAAACAAGTTAACCAGTGGACAAGGTAACCAGTAGACAAGGTAACCAGTAAACAAGTTAACGAGTAGACAAGATACTTGTAATAACACAAATAACTCATCTACTCGTTCACTTGTTAACTAACCACAAGGGGTATCCCGCATTTCACGCCCCTCCCTATGGGGGAGGGGTCGGGGGTGGGGCTGGTTGGTTGCTCTTTTTAGAACTCCACCTGATTCAACTGCTTATCCACCAACAAGCCTTTGGCTGTTGTACTCTTAAGGGTGAATGGTTTGAGCGCCTTCATACGGATGACGAGCAAGTCGGCATCACCATTAAAAGTATGGTGGTCGCCCACATTCACGAAGGTTGGGTAGAGCACCTGCGAACCATCGCTATGACGGCGGTCGTAGGTGAGGTTGCGCATTACCA
>CAMUQM010000213.1 GCA_947095945.1 uncultured Prevotella sp. | reverse complement strand
TCAGGAAGCAAGTAAAAAATGTGTAAACCAATTCAGTAACAATAAACAAAAAAGTGTGAAGTAAATTTAGGCATAGTCAAGTGGTGTTTACTATTAGCACCATATGTGCAGGGCTGTAACACCATATGTGCGGAGCAGTAGCACACTAATAGATAAGGATAAGAAAAGTTAGTTTTTGTTGTTGCTAACAAACGAATAAGAGGGTATGTCAAAATAGACACTTCCTCTTTTTGAAGAAACTGTTGACCTATTTTGTGAAAACCGTTGACCCTTTTTGTGGACAGAGTAAGTTTTAGAAAATAAAAAGAGAGGATGTGTCTATTTTAACACACCCTCTTATTCGTTTCTAATATTGTTTTATGGTCTCTACAAGAAGTAGTTCTCTAACTCCTTTATCGACTCCTCTGTTATGTCATCAATATTCTTTATAATCTCACCTTTCTCCATCAATACTATTCTATCGCTAATGTCTGTTGTGTGGTGTAGATTATGACTTGATATGAGAATAGAAGACTGATATTGCTTTTTATATTCTATCAAAAGCTTCTTCAGATGATTTTGACTACTTGGGTCGAGGAAGTTGAAAGGTTCGTCAAGGATTACGAACTTTGGACAAGAGAGTAAAGTGGCAGCTATACCAACCTTCTGTTTGTTTCCAGCAGAGAGTTCACGAATATACACCTTTCTGCCAAGAACCTCATCACCAAGGAAAGTTTGTAAGCTGTTAAGTCTTTCAGCCATCTCTTGTTCTTTGATATTGTTCACTTTGGCAATGAACGTAAAGAACTCATTTGGTGTAAGGAAATCAATTAGAAAACTCTCGTCAAGATAAGCTGCGATATAACTTTTCCATGATTCCTCAAGATGAGAGACCATAGTATCACTGATGTTAAGGTTATCTTTGTCAAGATTGCTCTTTTCATCAGTAAGACAGAAGTTTACAATACCGCTGTCAGCTTTGATTAGGTTGAGAATCAGACGGAAAAGGGTTGTTTTACCAGCACCATTATTTCCAACAAGACCAATAATCTCGTTGGAAGGGAAGCAAAATTCGGGGATAGACACAGCTGTCTTATCCCCGAATTTCTTTATAAGGTTATTAACGGATATCGCGACCATGGCAATTCTTAAATTTCTTACCACTACCACATGGACATGGATCGTTTGGACGTGGCATCTTGTCAGCACGATATGGAGTATGGTTTACTTCCTGTGCTCCTTCGCGGGTATCATGGTGTGCTGCAGCAACCTGATTCGGATCATTCAGTTCAACTTTCTCCTCTTTGTACTGCTGTCTATGCTCCTCTGGTACAGCTTCCTGAATCTCATCAGCTGGCTGCATCTCTGGTATCTGACCACGCATGAGTACGCTTGCAGTACGGTTGTTCATATCGTCAATCATGTTATCCCACAACTTCACACTCTCCAACTTAAAGATGAGTAATGGGTCTTTCTGCTCGTAAGAAGCATTCTGTACAGAGTGACGGAGATCGTCCAACTGGCGGAGGTTCTCTTTCCAATCATCATCAATGATGTGGAGGAGAATTACTTTCTCGAACTGCTTAACAACAGACTTAGCCTCGCTCTCATAAGCTTCTTTCAAGTCACAAGGAATGTTGTAAACACGTTTTCCGTCAGTGATTGGAACCATGATACGCTCATACATTGCACCTTGGTTCTCGTATACCTGCTTGATAATAGGCCATGCAACAGATTGAATGCGCTCTGTCTTACGTGAGAATGCCTCCATAGCAGCTTGGAAGCTACGCTCAGAAAGTTCTGCGGTATTACCACCAGTGAACTCTTCTTCTGTAAATGGACATTCCATAGCAAGAATCTTCAAGAATTCTTCCTTGCAGCCCTCATAGTCATTGTTTTCAACGATACTTACACAACGGTCCCAGATAATGTTAGAGATATCCATACCGATACGCTCACCCATCAATGCGTGGCGACGCTTCTCATAGATAACTGTACGCTGCTTATTCATGACGTCATCATATTCCAACAAGCGCTTACGGATACCGAAGTTGTTTTCCTCAACCTTCTTCTGGGCACGTTCAATACTATTTGAAATCATTGAGCTTTCAATACGTTCACCATCTTCAAAGCCAAGTCTATCCATTACTTTAGCAATACGCTCTGAACCGAAAAGACGCATCAGCTTATCTTCAAGTGATACATAGAATACTGATGAACCGGGGTCTCCTTGACGACCAGCACGACCACGAAGCTGACGGTCTACACGACGGCTCTCATGACGTTCTGTACCAATGATAGCCAAACCGCCAGCAGCCTTAACTTCCTGAGAAAGCTTAATGTCTGTACCACGACCCGCCATGTTGGTAGCAATCGTAACAGCGCCAAGACCATCTACTGAGCGACCAGCCTCAGCTACAATCTGAGCCTCTTTCAAATGCTGCTTAGCATTCAATACCTGATGTGGGATCTTACGCATGTTAAGCATCTTACTCAAGAGCTCACTGATTTCAACGGATGTTGTACCCACAAGACATGGACGCCCTTGGTTTCTCATTGCCTCAACCTCATCAATGACAGCTGCATACTTCTCACGTGCAGTCTTATAAACGCGGTCTTCCATATCCTTACGGAGGATTGGACGGTTGGTTGGAATCTCAACAACATCAAGCTTATAGATATCCCAGAACTCACCTGCCTCAGTTGAAGCCGTACCGGTCATACCTGAAAGCTTATGATACATACGGAAGTAATTCTGCAGTGTAATGGTTGCGAAAGTCTGTGTAGCAGCCTCTACCTTTACGTGCTCCTTAGCTTCGACAGCCTGATGCAAGCCATCGCTCCAACGTCGACCTTCCATGATACGACCTGTCTGTTCGTCGACAATCTTAACCTCACCATTCAAGACAACATATTCGTCGTCCTTATTAAACATGGTGTATGCTTTCAAGAGCTGTTGCAATGTGTGAACACGCTCACTCTGAACGCCATAATGAGCCATCATCGCATCTTTCTGATCGATATATGTCTGCTCATCAATAACTTTATCATCTTTCTGCTTCTCAAGTGCAGAAAGCTCTGTGGTAATATCAGGTAATACGAACAACTGCTCGTCTTTTACCTGTGCAGCCAACCATGCTGTACCCTTATCTGTAAGGTCACATGAATTCAGCTTCTCATCTGTCACAAAGTAAAGAGGCTCAATAGCCTTTGGCATTTCACGGTTGTTATTAGCCATGTAATACTCCTCTGTCTTCAGCATACCAGCTTTGATACCTTCCTCTGAAAGATATTTAATGAGTGCCTTGTTCTTAGGCAGTGCCTTAAACGAACGATAGAGGGCAAGGAAACCTTCCTCCTGAAGTTTCTGGAAAGTTTCTTTGTTGTTAGCATTCTTCTGTGCCTCAGCTAACTTGTGACGAGCCTCAGAAAGAAGTTCTGTAGCCTGTTTACGCTGAACCTCATAAAGGCTCTGAACCAATGGCTGGAACTCTTCAAACATCTGCACGTCACCCTTTGGTACAGGACCACTAATAATAAGAGGTGTACGAGCATCGTCAATCAACACAGAGTCAACCTCATCGACAATAGCATAGTTGTGCTGACGCTGTACGAGGTCGGCTGGTGATACTGCCATATTGTCGCGCAGATAGTCGAATCCAAACTCATTGTTAGTACCGAAAGTAATATCTGCTTGATAAGCCTGACGACGTGCAGGAGAGTTTGGCTGATGCTTGTCAATACAATCAACAGAAAGACCGTTGAACATATAGAGAGG